>JBEVND010000188.1:0-6655 GCA_040508285.1 Rariglobus sp.
GTCGCGGATGCGCGGCATGCGATAAGGCGGGAGCTCCATGATCATCAGCGGAGGCGCTCCGCGGAGAAGCGTCTTTTTAAACAGCCACGCGAAGCCAAATGCGCCGAACGTGCCGAGCGCATACATGAGGAGCATGATGCCAACCTTGAGACCGATCGGGACTTGTTCTTCGGGAATGAGCGCGGCGATGAGCAGCAGATAAACCGGCAGACGCGCCGAGCAGCTCATGAACGGAGCGACCAGAATCGTGACGAGACGGTCCTTGGGCTGTTCGATGGTGCGCGCGGCCATGATGCCGGGAATCGCGCAAGCGTAGGAACCGAGGAGCGGAATGAAGCTGCGACCGTTGAGACCGACTTTGCTCATCAGGCGGTCCATGATGAACGCAGCGCGCGCCATGTAGCCGGTGCTCTCAAGGAGGCCGATGAACAGGAACAGAATCAAAATCTGTGGCAGGAAAATGATCACGCCCGTTACACCTGCGATCGCGCCGTCCACGACGAGACTTTGGAAATCTCCCTCGGGGATTTTGGTAGAAACCCAACTGCCGAGGTCGCCCATGTGACCGTCGATGAAGTCCATCGGATAGCCGGCGAAGCTGAAGATGCTCAGGAACATCACGGTCATGAGCGCGCCAAAAATCACCCAACCCCACACCGGGTGCGTGACCCAGGAGTCGATGCGATCGCTGCGAGTCGGGCCGGCCAGCGTCGAGGTCGAGCTGACGATGTCGGCGGTGAGCACGCCGATGCTGTCGTAACGTGCGTTGACGAGCGCGGCGGCCCAGTCGGTGCCCTCGGCTTCCCAGCGTTTTTCCCACGAAGTGAGGATTTCCTGGGTGCGCGTGGAGAGTGGCGAGGAGCCGGAAACACGCACGCTGTCCTGATCGGTGAGGAGCAACAACGCCTCGGCGCGCGCGATGAGCGGCGGCTTTTTGTCGTTGTCCTGAAGCGAGGCTTGCAGCTCCGAGACGGCGGGCGCGATGGCGGCGGGAACATCCCAAGCATGGCGCGAAAGCGGGAGATCCTGACGGCTCAGCGCGAGCTTGAGTTCAATCAGGCCGCGACCGCTGGAGGCGGCGCTGGCAATCACCGGAATACCGAGCGTGTGTTCAAGGCGCGCGGCGTGGATTTTGAGACCGGCTTCCTCGGCGACGTCCATCATGTTGAGGACGAGAATCACCGGGCGGCCGAGATCGAGGATCTGGTGAACGAGGTAGAGATTGCGTTCGAGGTTGGTGGCATCCACGACGCAGATGATGCGGTCGGGCATCGCCGTGTCGGAACGGCGACCAAGCAACACGTCACGCGTGACGGCTTCGTCCGGCGAACGCGCGGCGAGCGAGTAGGTGCCGGGGAGATCGATGATCGTGAGCGGCTGGCCGTGCTGCGTGTAGGCGGTGCCGACTTTGCGTTCGACGGTGACGCCGGGGTAGTTGCCGATTTTCTGCTTCAGGCCGGTGAGGGCGTTGAAGAGCGTGGACTTGCCGCAGTTCGGATTGCCGACGAGCGCGTAAACGGGCGACGTGCCTCGGGCGGCGGCGGGAGGTTGGGTGGGGGCGACGTGGCTCATTTCAGTTCGACCTTGATGTGATCGGCCTCGGATTTGCGCAGCGTGAGGTTGTAGCCGCGGACCTTGATCTCGATCGGATCGCCGAAGGGTGCGGTGCGCACGAGCGTGAGCGTGGTGCCCGGCAGCAAGCCCATCTCGCGCAGTCGCAGGAAGGCGACGCCTTGCTTGGGGAACTCGCGGATGATGGCGCTGGCGCCGACGGCGAGAGTGGAAAGCGTGATCAATTCAGCCATGAAAAAGAGCGGGTCGCGGGTGGGGAACTTAACCGCGGATGAGTTCAACCGTGATAAAACGGGCGACGCCTTCGCCGAGGGCGATGCGGGTGCCGCACACCTGACAAAGCAACGTGGTGCGGCCGGAGATCTTTTCGATCACGGCGGATTCGCAAAACCCCATTTCGCGAAGCCGTTGGCAGAGAGCGGCTTCTCCAGTGAGTAAGCAAACGCGACCGGCCGCCCCGACCGGAAGTTCGGTGAGCGTCATGCGCGGGCGTTGAAGTCGCGGATCAATCTCCATGGAAGCGGAGATTTGATTGAGACTCAGTTTCACTGTCAACGCGCCGCATGATTTGCAGCTGGTTGGCAGCGGCTGCGAGTCGGACCGATGGCCGATGGATTATGCGCGATCAGGTGACCAGGAACGCCTGCAACCAACGCGACAAACCGGGCACGCCGGCGAGCGTTTGGGGTGCCGCGTGACTCGCCGAATAAGCGTGAAACGGGCGTGCATCGCCATCAGCGAGGTCGTTCATGTCGTTATGAATCACGGCATCGACGGTGCCGGCAGCGAAAAGACGCGAAACAGCAAGCGAGCGATCCTGGGCATCGGCGCCGGCGGTGAGTTTGAAGCCAACGACTTTGAGCGGACGCGGCGAGTAATGCTTTAACTCGGGCAGGAGTTTCGGCGTGGGGACAAGGCGCAACGTGAGCTCGGGCGCGTAGGACGTGAGTTTGCCCTCACGCGTTTCGGCGGGGCGATAGTCCGACACCGCGGCGCAGTGGATCACCGCGTCAAACTCGCCGGTTGCGAGCAGACGGCGGAGTTGCGCCTGGAGATTTTCGGTCGATGAAAACGTTTCGGACGAAGCGACGTCCGTCGCGCGAATCGCGCCTTCGCCATGAAGCAACGTCACCGCGTGTCCGTGTCGGGCGAGCGCATCGGCGATCAGCGCGCCAGTGCGGCCGGTGCTGACGTTGGAGAGAAACCGCACGGCATCGATCGGCTCGCGAGTGGCTCCGGAGGTGATAAGAATGCGCATGCTCGGTGGGCTCTTTCTCTTTCGTCTTAATCTTTATCTTTTATCCGGAAAAGCCGTCAGGCGTCCACTCGGCGGGACAAAGATAAAGATGAAAAGAAGAGTGGGAAAAGTTAGGCGATCTTGGGGCTGAGCTGCACGAGCACTTCGGCGATGAGCTGGTCCGGCTCGAGGAGGCGGCCGGCACCTTCCTCACCGCAGGCGAGGGTGCCATTGCCCGTGCCGAGGATGCGCGCGCCGGTGGCGGCGAGGGTTTTGAGAGAGGCCTGCGTGAGCGGGTGTTCGAGCATCGCGACGTTCATCGCGGGAGCGATCCACCACGGTTTTTTCTTCATTTCCCACGCGAGGAAAAGCGTGCCGATGGTGTCATCGGCGAGGCCGGCGGCGAGGCGATTGATTGTATTCGCGGTGGCAGGACAAACGAGCGCGAGGTCGGCCCAGCGGGCGAGTTCGATGTGATCCATCGCGCGGCCTTCCTCCCAGAGGTCCGTGAACACGGGCTGGCCGGTGAGGCCTTCGAGCGTGGCTTTTCCGACAAACTGAAGCGCGGCGGGCGTGGCGACGGTGCGCACCTCGATGCCGGCCTGCACGAGGCGCGAGATCGCGAAGCAGGCCTTGTAGCAGGAGATGGAGCCGCTGAGCAGAAAGAGGAGGCGTGGCTTGCGGGCGGTGGCGGACATGGCGCGAGTTTAGTAAGATTCTTTTTTTCCGGGGAAGCTACCGTCGGTGACCGCCTCGGCGAACGCGGCCAGGCCATCGGTGACGGTTTTGCTTCCGTCGGCGAACTGGCGGACGAACTTGGGCGCGAAGCCCGGGTTGAGTCCGAGCATGTCGTGGAAAACCAATACCTGCCCGTCGGTCTCGATGCCGGCGCCAATGCCGATGGTGGGCACGGACACGGCGGCGGTGATCTCGCGGGCGACCGCGGTGGGGATGCATTCGAGCAATACGCCGAACGCACCGGCGGCCTCGGCGGCGCGAGCCTGGCGTAGCAGCTCTTCGGCGGCGGAATCGGTTTTGCCCTGCACCTTGTAACCGCCAAAGCCGTTGACCGATTGAGGGGTGAGTCCGAGGTGGACCATCACGGGCACGCCGGATTCGACGAGGTGGCCGACAACGTCCTCGTGTCCGTCGATGCCTTCGATCTTCACGGCGTGGGCACCGGCGCGCATGAGCAACGTGGCGCACTCGACGGCGGGAACGATGCCCTTGCGCGCAGCGAGATAAGGGAAATCGGCGATAAGAAACTTGGTGCCGGCGAGCCCGCGCGCGACGGCGGCGGTGTGGCGTGCCATGATCTCGGGCGTGGCGGCAAAGGTCGTCGCTTCTCCGTCCACGACGGTGGCGACGCTGTCACCGACGAGCACGCAGTCCACGGGCGAGGCGGCGAGGAACTTCGCCTCCCAATGCGCGTAGGCGGTGGACATGCTGATACGGCCCTTGCCCTTGCGGGCTTTGAATTCGAGGACGGACTTCATACGGGATGCGCACCGTCGCACGGCGTTAGGAAAAAGCCAACTCCGGAGGTGCGGCCGGACAACGCGGCGGGGGCGGCGGCGTTATTGCGGGGTGGCGTTGCGGACTTCGCGGGGAGATTTGCCGGTGGCGCGACGCAGCCAGTGGGTGAAATGCGAGGCGGACGAAAAGCCGAGGTCGTAGGCGATTTTTTTGGCAGGCACGGTGGAATCGGCGAGCGTGGCGGTGGCGGATTCAAGGCGACGTTTTTGCAAATAAGCGCGCGGAGTGACGCCGAGTTGTTGCACGAAAAGTCGATCAAGGTGTCCGGCGCTGAGGCCGGTGGTGGCGGCGAGGTTTTTTTCGCGGAAGGGCGTGCGCCAGTCGTGGCGATCGAGTTGACGGAGCGCGGCCAGCACGCGCGAGTCGAGTCCGCCCATGCGCGCAGGGACAACGCCGGCGGCGAGTAACGTTTTCAAATAGGCCTGCGCCCAGGCGGCGAAGAGCTGTTGCGTCTCGAAGAACTCCGTGAGCTCGACCGGCTGTGGCGGGAGTGCGGTGCCGATCAGCGGGAAACGGCGACTGATGAACCGCAGCAACGCGCGAGCTGCCTTGCCAAGCGCGGGGTGCGCCTCGGCCGACGTTACGACAATCTGATCGACCAGTGAATCGCCCGAGGGCCACTCGAGCTTGAAGTTGATCGAGAGAATACGGGCGTCCGGCGAGAAGTCCTGATGCATCGGATGCGGACCGCAGAAAATCCATTCGCCGGGATGGGCGACCCACGTATGCCCGCCGCGTTTGACGGTCACCGAGCCGGCTTGGATCCACCACGCGGAGAGCTGGTTGCGTTGCGAGAAGATCCGTCGGTTGGGCACATCGACTTCGCCTTCATAACACCAAAGCAGACGCGCATGAAGGAAGGACCAGTCTTCGAAGGTCAGCGCGGAGGGCGGAGGGACGGCGGCGGTCATGCTGAAAAACTACAACTTAATATGTAATCTTATCAAGTGTCCCCGATGGCGAAGATGAAAACCGCGTGGCAGAGTGATCGCATGAACCCAACCCCCGTCAGTGGTTTTTATGAAGAGCCGGCTCGCAAGCTGCCCGTCATCGCCGAGTGCGATGTTCTCGTGGTCGGCGGCGGTCCCGGTGGCCTCGGTGCTGCGATCGCGGCCGCGCGCAACGGCGCGAAAACGATCCTCGTCGAGCGCTTCGGCAGCTTTGGCGGCACGTGGACGGCGGGCATTCTTAGCGCGATCATGCCGTTCCCGCATGTGCGCGGCATCTTTAAAGAGGTCGTCGATTCCTGGGCGAAAGCCGGTGGTTGGAATGACAACGGTTGGGGCGCGAAAGACTATGGCGCTTCCGGCACCTATGATTCCGAGACGGCCAAGGTGACGCTCGACAAACTCGTGATCGATGCGGGCGTGACGCCGTTTTTCTTCGCGCAAGTCGCCAGTGTCATCCGTGACGGCAGCAAGCTGCGCGGCGTGATTATCGAGTCAAAAGAAGGCCGTCAGGTCATCCTCGCCAAGATGATCGTCGATTCGTCGGGCGACGGTGACGTCAGCGTGCTGGCCGGCGTGCCTGCCGACCAAGGTCGCGATGAAGACGGCGCGGTGCAGCCGATGACCATGATCTTCAAGATGACCGGCGTGGACGATGAGAAGGCGCTCGAGTCGAAAAAGGCCGACCATGATTTCACCAAGGCATGGCAGGCAGCCAAAGCTCGCGGCGAGGTCACCGTGCCGCGCGAAGACGTGTTGTCGTCGCGCAATCCGAAGGCCGGCGAGTGGAATTTCAACACCACGCGAATCATCAACAAGGACGGCACGAAGCTCCGTGACGTGACCGATGCGATGATCGAAGGTCGCCGCCAGGTGGCCGAGGTCGCGGCGTTTCTCCGCAAGAACATCCCTGGCTTCGAGAACGCGGTCGTCTCCGAGACGGCACCGCACATTGGTGTGCGCGAGACGCGCCGTATCCGTTGCGATTATACGGTGACCGCGAAGGACATCGTTGAAGTCATCCCGTTCGAGGACTGCATCGCTCGCGGCGACTGGTTCATCGACATCCACAGCCCGACCGGTGAAGGCACGGTTCGTATCCATCCTCCGGCCGGCAAGTGGTATGAGATTCCCTTCCGCTGCACGCGGGCGCAGGGTGTCGACAACTTGATGGTCGCTTCGCGTTGCATCGACAGCACGCACGAGGCGCATGCCGCGATCCGCATCACCCCGCAGGTGATGGCGATCGGCGAAGGCGTTGGCACGGCGGCGGCGCTGTGCGTGAAGCAGGGGCTCAACTCAACGCGCGACCTCGACGTCAAGTTGCTGCGCGAGACGCTCCGCAAGCAGGGCGCGGCCGTTT
>JBEVND010000209.1:0-3290 GCA_040508285.1 Rariglobus sp.
CGCCGGACACCGGAGGGATGACGGCGATTTCGTCCTCGGGAAAAAGAGTGGAGTCGGCCGCGATGAACTCATTGTCACGGGCAAAACGCGAAGACGCGCGCAACGCAGCGAGTTCAGGGTGAAGTTCGATTAATTTGTCCCAGAGTGTGGTGGCCGAGACAGGCTCGCTCAAAACCAGTTTTTCCTGGTCGCAACCAGCGGCGTGGCGCGCGTGAGCGAAGTAGAGAATGGTCATCTTTTCAGAGGTATTGTGACCTATTGGGTGACAATTTGGTTTTGTTCAGCCGCCGATGGCGGTCATCGGGCGGGAGGGCTGGTAGTCGTCGGAGAACGTGTGATCGGCGGGCTTGTTGGCGATGGCTTCTTGCAGCAGGCCGTCGAGATCGGCGTGACCGGCACGGAGCGAACCGAGAAGATCAATCTCTCCGTGGCGGCCGAGGCACGGGCGGAGTTTACCATCGGCGGTGAGCCGGAGTTTGTTACACGAGCCGCAGAAATCAGGCGTGGTGAGCGCGCCTATGAAGCCGATCATCGCACCGTTGGCGGCGCGGGCGTAGCGGGCCGGACCGTGACCGGCGCGGTAGTCGGGCAGATCCACCAACGGGCCAAGTTCGCTCTCGAGCAGAGCGCGAGCATCAGCGCAGGAGAGGAAATTGCGGGCGTCGAGCACGTCGGTGCGCGTGAGCGGCATGAGCTCGATAAACCGGATAGGTGTGCGGTGCTCGGCGGCGAATCGGGCGAGGGGAATCAACTGATCTTCGTTCACGCCGCGCATAAGCACCACGTTGAGCTTAACGCTTTCGAAGTCGGCGGCGCAGGCGGCGTGGATGCCAGCGAGCGCATCGTCGAGACGACCGCCGGTGACCTTGCGGTAGACGTCGGCGTTGAGTGCATCGAGGCTGACGTTGACCGAAGTCACACCCGCTGCGCACAACTCGCGAGCGACTGAGGCGAGACGCGTGCCATTGGTCGAGAGTCCGAGGCTGCGCGTGGTCGGCAGCGCGGCGATGCCGGCGGCGATCGAGACGAGATCGGGACGGAGCAGGGGTTCGCCCCCGGTGAGACGGAATTTGTGAAACCCAAGTCGCGCCGCGGCGGATGCGATGGCGATCAGCTCACCGCCGGTGAGATGGTCGGGACGCTGCGCCCAGCCCTTGTAACCCTCGGGCATGCAGTAGAGGCACCGCTCGTTGCAACGGTCGGTGACGGAAATGCGCAGGTAGTCGATGGTGCGTCCGAAGGGATCGTTCATGTTAAGAGTGAGCGGACGATTTTTTGCGCAAAAGTTGTTCGCCGGACCATACCGCTAAAAAAGCGAGCACGGCGGAAATAGCCAGCAGGACGAGCGCTTGGCGGTCGTCGCCGAGTTGGACGTGATGATAGATACCCAAGGCAAGCGTCACGGTTTGTCCGGGAATAAAGCCGGCGACCATGACAGTGGCGCCAAACTCGCCGAGCGCGCGGGCAAATGAGAGCACGGTTCCGCCGATGAGCCCGCGCGCAGCCAGTGGAAGCGTGACCATGCGAAAGACCTGCCACGGATCCGCGCCGAGCACGCGGGCCGCTTCTTCGGCGTGACGCGGAACCTCTTCGAACGCGACGCGCGCGGTTCGCACCAACAGAGGCAACGCCATGACAGCGGTGGCGACCACCACTGCTTTCCAAGTGAACACGATGCTGGTCGAAAATGTGGTTTCAACCAGCCAGCCGAGGGGGCCATTGCGGCCGAAAAGCTTGAGCAGGATCAGGCCTGTGGCGACCGGTGGAATAAACAGGGGCAGCGCGATCACGGTTTCGACCAACGCTTTGCCGGGCCATTCGCGTCGGGCGAGCAGCCACGCCAGGGCGAGGCCGAGCGGTAAGATGAGCAACGTCCCGAGGCTGGCGACGCCCAAGGTGAAGAGTGTAATGTGGACGATCTCAGTCATCAGGGAGCGGCAAGAAACCCGTGACGACGGAACACCCCGCGTGCCTCCGCTCCGGCAAGCCAGTTAACGAAACGGCGCGCGGCTTCTGGCGAGGCGGTGTTTTTAACGACTGCGACCGGATAGGTGATAGCGGGCCCTTCGTCTTGAGGAATCTCGAAGCTGATCTTTATTTTTTTGGAGATGAGCGCGTCGGTTTTGTAAACGATGCCTGCGTCCACGTTGCCCGACTCGACCGCGGCGAGCACGGCACGGACGTTGTCGAGAAACACGGCCTTGGGTTGCACAGAATCCCAGAGCGATAGTTTTTTGAGATGATCGCTGGCGTAGGTTCCCGCGGGGACCGTGGCCGGGATGCCAAGCGCAATGCGACGCACGGCAGGATCGGTCAACGCAGCCAACGAGGCCGGAGCCGAGCGGTCCGCGGGGATGATCAGCACCAGAGTGTTGGCCAACAAGGAGCGACGCGTGTCAGGGAGCAGCAGACCGGCTTCGGCGAGTTGGTCGAGGCGAAGTTCGTCGGCCGAGAAAATCACATCTGCCGGTGCGCCTTCTTTGATTTGGCGCGCGAGGTTGCCAGAGGCGCCGAAGTTGAAGCGAACCGTGTCGCCCGATGCCTTGGTGTAGAGCGGGGCGATTTCCTTAAACGAGTCCGCAAGACTGGCGGCGGCAAACACGGTCAATTCGGCTGCAGCTACGAGCGGTGAAAGCAGGAGGCTTGAAACGAGGAGGAAAGCAACTCGCGTGTTCATGGCGCGAAGCTGTCCGGGCTGTGCGTTATATTCAAAATAATATAACGGCGAGTGAATGAAAAATAATCGGGATTCCGATGAGCGGAGCTACCGCACGAAATGGTTTCAGATCAGGCTTTAAGCAGGCGCTGGATGCGCTGACTGGAGTTTTCGCAAGCAGCGTTGGCGGCTGATTCCATCTCGCGGTAAAGGCGGAGGACCTCGCGGCCAGCATCGGAGAGTGTTGCGCCACCCTTGGATTTTCCGCCGCGCGATTTGAGCACGAGCGGTTCAGCGAAGGCGGTGTCGAGGCTCTTCACGATCTGCCAGGCGCGCATGTAGGACATCTCCATCGTTATGGCGGCTTCGCTGATCGACCCGGTGGCGTCGATGCGCTCGAGCAGCTCGGCCTTGCCGGGCCCGAAGGCGAAGCGGCGGCCGGAGTTCATGCGGATCTTGGCTTCGACGATGAGCGGAGCGGACATGGCGTGACTGCAACGCGAAGGGCCCGGCGCGGCAAACGGGAAACGTTTACTGGCGGCCGACCCGCACGGCGCAGGCTTTGTAACTGGGTTGGCGCGAGTGCGGATCGTAGGCGGGGAATGTGAGGCGGTTCACCGTTTCGAAGTGCATC
>JBEVND010000220.1:0-4359 GCA_040508285.1 Rariglobus sp.
TCAAATCCGGGACGCCGTCCGCGGCTAAAGTTCCCATTCCCATCCGCACTTATCGTTCAACTCAGGCCACTGCCTGCTCAAAACCATGTCTTTTCTTTCCTCTCATCGGCTCCACTGGGGCGTTCACCACGAACTGTCCGACAACTTCCTGGTTCAGCTTGAACGCATCGTTCACGACGCGGCCGGCATCACGCCCGACGCGACATCGGACGCTCATTCCGTCAACTCCCTGTCGGCACGTGATACGGATCACGCCGGCAGTTTGATCCCGCCAACCACTCCGCAGCCCGAAGCGCTCGGACCGTAGAGCGCTCGGTTCGAAATAAATCCGAACTCAGCGCGCTGCCCGGCTCACTCCCGCGTGAGCGCGGGCAACGGTTTCGCAAGCAGCACGCAAGTCAGCCTCAGTGTCCTTCGGTTACTTGGGCGAGTCGCTGCACCTTTACGCGGCGCACGCGCTCGGCATGCACATCGACAACGGTGATCTGAAAATCTCCCGCCGTCACAGTCTCACCCCGCTTGGGCAGTCCGCCGAACTGACGTTGCGTCCAGATCGCCACGGTTTCTTTTGGCTGCCATTCAAACGTCCAGCCGGTTTCGGCCTGTAGTTCGCGCATCGTCAACGCGCCACTGACCACGATGAACTGCTCGTTCATTTCAAAAATCGGGCCGTGCTCGATATCGAATTCATCGCGGATATCGCCGACGATTTCCTCCAACACATCTTCAAAGCTCACGATGCCCGCCGTGTTGCCCGCATCGTCAAGAACGAGCGCGAGGTGATTACGTGACGAGCGAAACAACTCGAGCATCGTGTGGATTGGCGTCTTCAACGTGAACGTGATCACCGGCCGCACCAGTGGCTCGAATGAAGCCTGCGGCCCCAGCGCCTGAATCTGCCACAGCCATTCACGCACCAGCAACACGCCCTCGGCCTGGTCGAACGAGTCGTTTTTGGAGACAGGGAAAAGGCTGTGCCCGCGCAATTTGGCGATGCGCAGGTTCTCCTCCATCGGCTTGTCGACCCAGAGCGCCACGATCTGCTCACGCGGACGCATGATCTGGTGTGCACGGATTTCGCGCAGACGCAGCGAACGGATCATCAGTTTATTGATCAACGAATCGCCGGGGTGCGAATGCCGCGCATGACTCAACACATACTCCAGCTCCTCTGCGCTAAAGCTGCCTTCGCCCTCGCCCGCCGGATCGAGACCCGCCCATTTCAGAAACAAGTTAGCCGTGCCATTGAGCGTCCAGATGAAGGGAAACAGAATGTAGTAGAAAACAATCAACGGTGCCGCCGTCGCCAACGACACCGCCTTGGGCCGCTGAATCGCCAGCGACTTGGGAGCCAGTTCACCAAAAATAATGTGCAAAAACGTGATCACCAAAAACGCCACCACGAACGAGATCGATCCCACCGTGGATGGATCGGTGACGCCCAGTTTTTCCAAGACCGGAGCGAGACGGTGCGCGATAAACGGCTCGCCTACCCAGCCTAGGCCGAGACTCGCCAGCGTGATGCCCAGCTGCGTGGCCGAGAGTGCGGCATCGAGTTTGTTGGTCGCCGCGAGCGCAAACTTCACCCGCCAGCCGCCCGTTTTGGCCATGGGCTGCAGCTGGCTCGCACGAACTTTCACGAGGGCGAACTCCGCCGCCACGAAGAATCCATTGGCCGCAACCAGGGCGAGAACGATGAAGACCTCCAACGCGATACCGAAGAATGCGTGCATGAAATTGAAATGAGAGTGGCGCTTAACCGTTCGCGCCGTCGAGCGCCAACATGCAAGCCGCGGGCCACGTTCGCCACACACGGTGTTTTCACACGGCGCTCACGACATGCCTAAGAGATGCTCAAGGAATGCAAAAGCATTTGCAGCCACGACGATTCTTAGCCCTCGCCTGCCCCGACTCGCGCCCGAGTCCGTGCCACCACCCGTAGTCGTGTCGCTCCTCACTTTTCCTAGGCGACCAACTTGTTCAGGCATCAACCGCGGAACTTTCGCTTGGCGGTGCGCCCATTCGTTGCCCAACATGCACAACTCATGTCCACCCCTTCGCGCCCAACCGAGATTAACGGCCTGCGCGGCTGGCGCCGTTGCGCGCTGCAACCGCTCGGGTTGCTCATGCGCCTCTGGGGACGCTCGCTGCACCTCGAAGCTTCACCAGAAGCCGTGCGCAACTTGAGCAAGATCGACGAACCCGTAGCCTTCACCCTTTGGCACAATCGGCTTTTTATTACCGCAGAGATCTTCCGCCGCTACCGTCAAGGCCGTCCGATTTACGGCCTGGTGAGTCCGAGCAAGGATGGTGCGTGGCTCGAAGCGTTTTTCTCGCTGGTTGGCATCCGCGCCGTTCGTGGCTCTAGCAACAAACTGGGACGAGAGGCCGTGACCGCGCTCGTGGAAGTCATGAAGGCAGGCAACGACATCGGCATCACGCCCGACGGACCGCGCGGGCCCATCTATGAGTTCAAAGCTGGCGGTCTAATCGTCGCCCGTCGCGTGCAAGCCCCGCTGCTTTTGCTCGGTTGCTCATTCGAAAAATCCTGGCAACTCCGCAGCTGGGACCGCTTTCACCTGCCGCGCCCGTTTTCTCGCATTCGCGTTTATTGCGAATTGGTGCCGAGCAACACGCTCGGCGACCGCGAGGCCAGCGCCCGGGAACTCGAGGCTCGCCTATTAAAGATGAGCCCCGACCCGGACGCCCGCTTACAAATCGTTTAGAACGTCGGTTCAACCGTCACCGAGGTGCCGGACTCGACCACGAAGTCGGCGCCCGAGGACCAGCTCACGTCGTTCAAGAGGAACTTGTAGATGACGGTCTTGCCGGAAGCCGGCAGCGAAATGCTCCACTTGGTGTCGCCGGTGCAGTCCAGCGCGACGCCCTTTTCCCAGCTCAGGCCGGCACCTTCGCCACGCACATAAAGCGTGTTGCCAAAGCCGACATCGACCAACGCCGTGACGACAGTCGCGCGCGCCTTGGGCGTGCTCGCCTTGACGGCGGGGGCTTTCGCGGAAGCGCTCTTGGCAACCGGAGTTTTGGCAGCCGGCACCTTGGCAGCAGGCGCGGCAGCGCGCTTGACCGAAGCCGCGGCGGGCTTCTTGACGATTTTAACGGGCGCCTTTTTTGCAGGCGTGACTGACTTGGCTGCTTTGACCGTGGATTTCTTCTTCATAAAAATTCGATTCTGACGGGAAGGACTAATGCGAAACGACCGCACTGTTCACCTCCACTTTTGAGGTTCAATAGCAAATTAAAGACCAATCCTATTCGACACCGTTAATTTGCCTGATCGTAAAACTACCCGCGACACGCGGTGCGGCATGGTGGAGCAGATCGGGATCAAACCGACGACCTCGTCATTGCGAACGACGCGCTCTATCAACTGAGCTACTGCCCCATGCAGGAAGGAAAGTATTTGGTGCGCCAACCCGTGCGAGTAAACACCAATTTTTACCGACGTGATTCCGCGGATCGCCAAAGCCCACATCACGATTCCAACAACCGGGCGAAAACCATTTTGCCTGACGACGATGGCAACACGCTGACGATCTCCACCGTCACGACCACGCCGATGTAGCCGCGTGCATTGTTCACCACGACGAGAGAATTGTCGTCGAGATAGCCGATGGCTTGGCCCTCTTCCTTGCCCGGTTTCACGAGTTCCACCTCGAGCATTTCACCCGTGACGAGTTCAGGACGCAGCGCTTTGCCAAGAACATTGAGATTGAGACAGACCACGCCGTGGAACTCTGCGAGCTTCGTGAGATTGTAGTTGGTCGTAAGCAATTTCGCGCGCATCGACTGCGCGAGAAACACGAGCTTGGCCTCTACATTCTCACGCTTGCTCACGTCGCTTTCGTGAATGCGCAGATCGAGATGTTTAATTTTACGAAGCTCGCTCAGCGTATCCAATCCTCGGCGTCCACGTGCCTGCAACTGAGGATCCGATGTATCCGCGATCGATTGCAGCTCCTGCAAAACAAACTGGGGAATCACCAGCGCCGCGCCCAAAAATCCAGTGTGCCCGATGCGCGCAATGCGTCCGTCGACCAGCGCATTGGTATCCACGATCACCAAGGGCACGTCGACCTCGTGCGGCACGAAACGCACATAGGGAATGACCAAGTTGAACTCATCCTTGCCGCGAAGCGCGATCACTGTAGCCAGATAGGTGCAGGCCAGAAACAGCGTGAGTCGCACCAAAAAGATAATCTGCGGGTCGCCCTCTTCAAGCAGCGGCGACACGCTGATCATGTAGGCAATCACCGATCCCACCGCCAAACCAAAGGTCGTCGCCGACAGACCGCGCAGGGAAAAACCCTTCAGCATGATATCCACGAGCACAATCAAGCT
>JBEVND010000225.1:0-5325 GCA_040508285.1 Rariglobus sp.
GGCCGCACCACTTGGCTCGAAATAACCGGCACGACCATCCAGAGCCAAGGCAGCTCACGCGGTCCATGGACGCTGTTCGTGCTTCACGATATCACGAAGCAAAAAAAGCTCGAGGCCGTGCGGAAAGACTTCGTTGCCAACGTCTCCCACGAGTTGCGCACGCCGTTGAGCGTGATCAAAGGCTATGTGGAAACCCTCGTCGATGGGCACCACGACATCTCCGTCGATGACCGCGAGCGCTTCCTCAAGACGATCCAGCGTCACACCGAACGACTCAATACGCTCCTCGAGGACCTGCTGGTCTTATCACGTCTCGAATCCATCAATCCGGGCCTCCACCGCGAAACCGTTAACCTCCAGTCGTTGCTGGCATCCATTATCGACGACTACCACAGCCGACCCGCATCGGCCGGACACGAGCTCAATCTCGAAGTCGACCCCGCGATCGGTCCGCTCTTGGTGGACCCGCTTAAGATTACTCAGGTCATCGAAAATCTCCTCGATAACGCCCTCAAGTATTCGCCCAAAGGCTCGCGCATCCACCTCTCCGCCCGCCTGCAGGGGCTCGGCGAAGTCATCGTGACTCTGCGCGACAACGGCCCCGGCATTCCTGAGGCCGATCTACCGCATCTCTTCGAGCGGTTCTATCGCGTCGACAAAGGCCGCTCCCGCGAAAAAGGCGGCACCGGCCTCGGCCTCTCCATCGTTAAACACATCGTCCAGCTCCACGGCGGCCGTGTGTGGGTCGAAAGCAAGGCGGGGCAGGGGACTGCGTTCTCCTTGAGCCTGCCATCACAAGCGAAGATCGCAGTCTGAAGAACCGCCGCTAAGACAGGCGTATTCCCAATACGTCGACCTCGCGTCGCGGGCGCGGCAAGCTGGGCGAGTCTCTACCGGCCCTGCATACAGACGACATTCGCCACTGGCTCGACTGCTACGAAGCGACATCCGGATGGTATGAAACGGCCATTCCGCATGCCGGCGTCGTCGAACCGTGCCATTCGCTCGGCGTCTTCCCGTCCTTGGCGCCCCACAGCGCACCGTCCTCAGTTCCGTGCACTACCTCGACCCACACCTCCGTGACATCACGAGTCACGCCTGCTGCGGTTCATGATTGAGCATCGCCCTATTCAAGGCGTAATCCGCAGCCCGATGCCCTTGGAACAAGCGCAAGCTATCACCACCGCCCGACTCGCCGATCTCCGTGAACGTCTTGCCACGTTGCTGCAGACGAAACTCCCGCTGACGCTCGAAATTGGCAGCGGTCACGGCCACTACCTGACCGGCTACGCACAGGCGTATCCCGAACGCTTTTGTATCGGCATCGACCTGATCGGCGACCGCCTTGACCGCTCCCTTCGCAAATCTGAGCGCGCCGGCCTGAAAAACATCGCCTGGCTCCACGCTGAAGCGCGCCTCTTTCTCGAAGCGCTCCCGCCCGCGACCCGCCTTGCGGAGATTTTTATCCTCTTCTCCGATCCCTGGCCCAAACGCCGCCACTGGAAAAACCGCGTTATCCAGACGGAATTCATGTCTGAACTGGCCGCCAAGTCCGCCGAGGGCGCCCGTTTTTGCTTCCGCACCGATCACGCCCCGTATTTTTCCTACGCCCGTGACATCATCGCCAACCACCCCGACTGGGCCCTGTGCGCAGAAAGCGATGAGCCCTGGCCGTTCGAACTGGCGACCGTTTTCCAACAACGCGCCGATGCCCATCAATCGCTTATCGCCCGCCGCCGTCCGCACAATCCGCCGGTTCTTTAGCCCGCCGCGTTAATTAACAGGATTAGCAATGCCACGCACTCGCTTGGCGCTCCTTATTATTAGCGACGTCATAAGATCGTATAATTTCAGGGGTTGACGGCAACAAAGCCGTTCTCCTACGTCTGTCCCTTTTCGAAACCCGTCCGCCCCCTTCGCGAACCCATGTCCGCAGTCAAAATCCTCGCCCTCCCGACGCTCTTGTTGGCCATGGCCACGCCCGTGCTCGCCGCACAAGAGGCTGCACCGTCGCTGTCTCACCACCTCTGGGGCCTCCCCGTTTCTAACGCGATTCTCACCAGTATTCTGGTCACCATTCTCGTTACCTTCGGCATCCGCTGGATGGTCGGCACCCCGCGTTTGGTTCCCACCCGCGGTCAGTCCGTTTTCGAATCCCTGATCGAGACCCTGCGCGAGATGCTTGAGCCGATCGTCGGCAAGAAAGCCATGCCCGGCGCGTTCCCCGTTCTCCTCTGTTTGTTCATCTTCATCTTGGTGCACAACTGGAGCGGTCTCCTCCCGTTCGTCGGCACCGCTGGCTGGGGCCACACCGATCCGCAGACCGGCAAGTTCGTCCTCGATACCGCGCTGCTCCGCCCGCACACGTCCGAAGCCAACGGCACCATCGCGCTGTCGCTCTTCTCGTTCGGCGCATGGATCATTCTCATTTTCAAATACGCCGGCCCGAAACTCATCTGGCACGATCTGTTCGGTAACAAAGCAGGGAAGGGCGAGCTCAACCCCGCGATGTATTATTTCCTGAGCATCGTGTTCTTCTTGGTCGGTATCATCGAGCTCGTCTCGATCGGTATGCGCCCGGTCACGCTCTCGGCCCGTCTTTTCGGCAACGTGTATGGTGGCGAAAACCTTCTCCACTCGACGCACTTCATCTTCATTTTCTACTTCCTCGAAATCATCGTCGGTCTCGTCCAGGCGTTCGTGTTCACCCTGCTGTCGGCTGTTTATATCGGCCTGATCTGCAATCACGGTGACGACCATCACGACGACCACGGCCACGCTGATCACAAGGAGGCCGCTCACTAAGAGCCGTCCCGCCCACTTTCGCGATCGGGAGCATGTATTATAACACGTGCACGATCGAGAGAACGAACAACCAATAAATCCATCCATGTCCTCCATCCTCGCTCAAGTCGCTGAAGTCGTTCCCGTCGGTATCACTGGTGATATCGCCACCGGTCTCGCCGTTTTCGGCGCCGCCCTCGCTGTCGGTCTCATCGGTTTCCGCACCGTTGAAGCTGTCGGCCGCAACCCCCAAGCCCAAGGCAAGATCCTCCCTCTCGCCCTCGTGCTCGGCGCCTTCGCTGAAGGTCTCGGCATTCTCGCCATCTTCGTGCTCGGCAAGTAAGTCGTCTGCTTTGTGCCGGGACGGTTAATCCGCTCCCGGCCTTCCCCTTTTCCCGCCACCTTTCCACTCGTCTCTCGCCATGCTTCCCATCCTCGCCGCCGCCGCCGCAGGTGACTCCAACCTGATCACCCGCTTTGGTATCCAACCAGGCTACATCGCGATGCAGTTTGTCAGCTTCGCGATCCTCGCCTTCGTGCTGTATCGCTTCGCGATCAAGCCCACGCTCGTGACGATGGACGAGCGTAACTCGAAGATCGACGCCGGCCTCAAGAACGCCGAGGCCACCGCCGCCCAGCTCGCCGCCGCGCAAGTCACCGCCGCCGCCCAGCTCAAGGAAGCCCAAGTCACCGCCAACAAGATCATCGACGAGGCCCGCAAGACCGCCAAGGAACTCTCCGACCGCGAGTCCGCCGCCGCCACCGAGCGCGCCAACGCCCTCATCGTCAAAGCCCAGCAAGCCATCGAGCTTGAGCGCAAGAAGACCCTCGACGAAGCCCGCGCCGAGATCGCCCGCCTCGTGGTCGCCACCACCGAGCGCGTCCTCGCCAAGAAACTCTCCGACGGTGACCGCGCTTCCTACAACGAAGCCGCCGCCCGCGAGCTCACCACTGTTTAATCACCCGCCATGGCCACCGGCAAAACCCAGATCCAGCAGCTAGCCCGCCAGCTCTTTAAACTGAGCTTCGTGGACGGCCGCCTCTCCGACGAGAAGGTTGCCGGCGTCCTCGCCTACGTCGAACAGAAGGAAGCCGTGAACGCGGTCGCCATCCTCACCGCCTATCGCCGCCTCGTCGCGACGGAAGTCGGCAAGGGTGCCGCTATCGTCGAGCACTCCGGTCCTGTCAGCGACATGACCCTCGCCTCCATCGGCGCCAATCTCTCGCAACGCTACGGACGCCCGGTCACCACGACCGCCAAGGCCAATCCCGAGCTGCTTGCCGGTCTTCGCGTGCGCATCGGTGACGACGTCTACGAGGCGTCCGTCGCCAACCAGCTCGCTGCCCTGTCCGCCTCCGTCTGATTCACTTTCACGTCACTTTTTAAAATCCAAACCCTCCCCGCATGAGCACGGTCATCGAACAAATCGAACAACAGATCTCGAAGCTTTCCACGAAAGCTGTCCGCAAGAACACCGGTATCATCCGCACCGTCGCCGACGGCGTTGCCAAGATCGACGGTCTCTCCGACGTCGCCTACAACGAGATGGTGCAGTTCCCCGGCGGCGTGATCGGTATCGCGCTGAACCTCGGTGCTGACGAAGTCGGCGCCGTCGTCCTCGGCGACGTTTCCCAGCTCAAGGAAGGCGACGAAGTCTCCACCACCGGCAAGCTCCTCTCCGTTCCCGTCGGCAAGGCCCTCCTCGGCCGCGTCGTTGACGCCCTCGGCAATCCCGTGGACGGCAAGGGCCCGCTCGGCGCCACCGAGACCTATCCCGTCGAGCGCATCGCTCCCGGCGTTATGTCCCGTAAGTCGGTTAACCAACCGCTCTTCACCGGCATCCAGGCCATCGACTCCATGATCCCGATCGGTCGCGGCCAGCGCGAGCTCATCATCGGCGACCGCGGCACTGGCAAGACCACCATCGCGATCGATACGATCATCAACCAGGCCAAGATCAACAAGGTCGGCCTCGCTTCCGGCGACCCCAAGTTCCGCCCCGTCTACTCCATCTACGTCGCCGTCGGCCAGAAGAACTCCAACATCGTCCGCACCATCAACGCCCTCGAGGCGGCCGGCGCGTTTGAGTTCACCGTCATCGTCGGCGCTCCTGCCGCCGACAACGCCGCCAACCAATACATCGCTCCCTTCTCCGGTGCCGCCATCGGCGAATGGTTCATGGAAAACGGCATGGATGCGCTCATCGTTTATGATGACCTCTCCAAGCACGCCGTCGCTTACCGCCAGATCTCCCTCATCCTGAAGCGCCCCTCCGGCCGCGAAGCCTATCCTGGCGACGTGTTCTATCTGCACTCCCGCCTCCTCGAGCGCTCCGCTCGTCTCGACGGCAAGGGCTCGCTCACCGCGCTCCCCATCATCGAAACCCAAGCCGGCGACGTGTCCGCCTACATCCCGACCAACGTGATCTCGATCACCGACGGTCAGGTGTTCCTCGAGACCGACCTCTTCAACCAAGGCATCCGTCCCGCCGTGTCCGTCGGTCTCTCCGTCTCGCGCGTCGGTTCCTCCGCCCAGATCAA
>JBEVND010000260.1:0-4705 GCA_040508285.1 Rariglobus sp.
TAAGGTGAAGGCAGCAATTCGCGAGGGGCGCGCGACGGGCTTGGAAGAGAGGCTCGTCAGGTTCATGTGCATGCCTGGTATTTAGCACTGCACATGCCCGCAGGGGTGCGGGAACTACGTAGCGTGATCGGGAGCGCGCGGTCAGCACGGTAACTGTTTGTCGTCGAGCTGACTCCGGCGCAGGTGCAATCGTCTGGTTTTTCGATGGCGCACGCAAAATGCCCACGGCGCCAACGTCCGGCTCAGTCCGAAAAGTGGCGTCGACGTTTAATTTTGAGCATCCAGCCGCCGATCGTCGCGAAAAGGAGATCGATTGAAATGGGGATCCATAGTCCGTGCCCATTCCGCACGAGCACGCCTTCAGCCGGATCTTGTGGATCATAGTAAACGGGCACGCGGGCATCGGCGGGAAAACGGCTCAGAAGCTGAACGGCGGTTTTTCGCGAACCATCGTGATGAAATGCGGTGCGCGTGCCGGTGTAGCCGACGTTCTCCACTTGGTAATGATAGTGGATGACCGGCACGTAGCTGGTTGCGCTGCCACCACCGCGTCCGCCGGAACTTGTGCGCGTCTCTAGCTTGGACGAAGTAATCACGCCCTCGGTCGTCGGCCAGTGGAGGGAGTCCTTGGCTTGAACGAGGGTTCGCACTCCGTGGCCTGCCAGAAAAAGTCCGCCGAGGAGAAATGCGGACGCGCCCAGATAATAGAAGAAGCCGGCACGCGCGGGTTGATTAAGTTTTACGCCGCCGAGGGTGGCCGTCGCGGGGTTAGCCGGTCCGAGGTCCGGTTTCGTGTGGGAATGACTGGCAAGCAGACGAAGCAAGTCCTCGTTGGTGACAGGGCAACCGAGAGTCTTGATTAGAATCTCGGCGGTGCCATCGCCCATCCCGTGACCGTGGTGCCGGAATTTGAAACCGTGCCAGTTGCCCTCCAAGACCTGCGGGTCGCGGACCTGAAGAATGAGCGGTGTGCGATAGGTGGTATGGGTGGTGTTTCGACGCGTCGTGGTGGCCAGACCCCGGCGGGCGCCGAGCAGATTTTTCCAGAGGATCTGGCGGACGCTTTGCGCGGAAAACGTGACTCCGTCGCGATCAAGCTGCGCGAAGACCTGAGGGCGGATCAACCGGGAGACGCCGGTGAAGAGCACGGGGACCGCGATGGCGAGGCAGACGAATCCCCAGCCGGCGAGCACGAGGGGCGTTTCCCCGCGCTCCTGCATCAACGTTCCGATACCGATACTTCCCGCGACCACGGCCGCTCCGATCGCTATGCGCACCCAGGCTACGCCGCGCGCGACACGCAACACCGTGACAGCAGCGGGTCGCGTCATGGGTATTAGTCCACCAGATCGGCAAACTCGCGGTGGCGTGCGATGAACGTGGCCACGTAGGAGCAGGCGGGAACCACGCGCAGATGGCGACGACGTGCTTCTTCCAGCATCGGCCGCACGACTTTTTCGGCGAGGCCGCGTCCGCGTAAAGCGGGCGGGACAAACGTGTGCGTGCAGATCATGCGGTTACCTTCGAGCGCGTAATCGGCGTGGGCGTTCTCGCCGTCGATTGTAATGGAAAACTGGTGACGGACTTCGTCGTGCTGAACCGGTTCAGGCGTGGGCGTGGACATGGTTTAGTTTTCCACTTTGAGCACGTAAACGACGCCCTTCTCGCTGCCGACGGCGAGGAGTTTGTCGTCAGGCGACCAAGCGAGCTTGGTGGCGGCGACGGGCATTTTCACGGTGGCGCGAAGCGGCTTGGGGCGCTCGGGACTCCAGAGATGGACGGTGCCGTCGGCGCTGGCGGTGGCGAGGAGGCTGTGGTCGTTTTGAAAGGCGACGGCGCACACCTTGGCCTGATGCGGGAGCATGATCGGTTCGCGACCTTCGGGGCCGGCGCCGGTGCAATCCCAGAGACACGCGTCTTGGCCGCCGCTGGTGGCGAGCCAATGCGAATCACGGTCATAGGAGAGGTCCTTCACTTTGCCCTCGTAGCCGCTCATGTGAAACTCGTCGGTGGTGTCCGGAAGCCAGAGGTGGACGCTCGGGTCCTGGTTGCCGGAGACGAGCCAGCGGTTGTCGGGCGACCACACAAGGGCGTGAATGCCGTTGGCGTAGGCGAATTCTTTTTGCGCGATAAAGTCGTCGGCGTCCCAGAGACACACGCCGCCGAAATAGGCGGAGGCGAGGCAACCGCCGGCAGGTTGCCAGGCGATGGCGCTGATGGTTTTCGGCGCAGGCGGGAAGGCGTGGAGCGTGGAGCCGTCGGCGCGGAGAAACGCGAGGTGGCGGCCGGCGGCGGCGGCAAGAATCGGGCCGGACGGTTCGGCGGTTCCGCCATCGTTGGCAGGTGCGGAGGGGCGCCAGGCGAGACGCTCGATCCACGCGCCGCCAACTTCGGACGAAGCGGTGTGTTGAGCGGTGGTGGCGTCCCAGAATTTGACCTTCGCGTCTTGTCCGCCGGTCGCGAGCAGGGGTTGCGAAGGGTGCCAGGCGAGGCAGTTGGCGCCGTCGTCGTGGCCGGGGAGATCGGTGCGCGCGCCATCGGCGGCGGCGAAGAGCGAAACGGGGCCGGAGGATGCGGCGGCGGCGAGGCGGGTGCCATCAGCCGACCAGCCGAGGTCGATCACATAGTCGTCGAGCTGCGCGGCCCAGTGCTTGGTGAGTTGCATGAGGATGCCAAGTGAGCGCGGGATGCTTCGGCGCGCAAGGCGGGAGTCCGCCCGTTTTTAGGCGGGCGGAGAGCGTCTCGGCGAGCCGGCGCGACTCAGACGCGTGCGGGCGTTGACCCCGTCGCCTCGAGCGAGCGGTAGAGTGGGGCCAGTTTCCCGCGGCTGGTGATGCCGAGCTTGCGGAAAATATTACGCAGATGGGTGCGCACGGTGCTCTCGCTCACGCAGAGCTTGCGCACGATGTCGGCGTTGTTGTTGCCCGCAGCGGCGAGACGGGCGACCTCGCGCTCGCTGGTGGTGAGCGTGGAGAGTTTGCCCAACACGCGACCGGCCTCGGGCGTTTCGGAAGGCGGCGGCGAGAACTGGATGACGAACGACGGCTGCAAGGAGCGTCCGGGCACGGGTTCGATCAATTGCACGGTGGCTTGGAAACCCGCTTCGACCGCGTGGTTTAGCAGGCGAATATGAGGCAGGCGGGCGAGTGTGTGGGTTTGCACGGCGGCTTCCCAGGCGGTTTTGAGTTCTTCGCACGCGTCACTCAGATCAGTGGGTAGTTTGGCGGAGATGTCGGTCTTGAACACGCGGGCGCTGTGCACGCCATGGCGCCAGGCGGACATCGTTTCGCGCGCGGCGGTGTTGGCGTAGCTGATCGCGAGATCCCAATCCACCCCGAGCATGGGAATGGGCAGCGAATGCACGGTGTGTTCGAGCGACGTATGGGCGGCGGCGCGTTTTTCGGAGGCGAGCAAGCGCTCGACCGCGGCGTTGGCAAAGGGGTGCAGCTCGCGCAGCACGGCCATCTCGGCGTCGGTGATGTCGCCTTGGGCCTCGGTGCGGATGAGCGACAACTGGCCGATGAACTCGCCCGTGGACGACCAGAAGATGAGGCCGGCGGAATACAACCAGCCCTCGGGCTTCATGAATTCTTCGTAAAAAGGGAGACCGGGCAGGGCTGCGCGAGGCAGACCGTCGCTCATGCGCAAGGTGGTCGCGCCCGGATTGTGAGCGAGGGCGGCGGCGAGGGGCGCGACCGCGTTGAGCCGCACAAAATAGGTGTCCGGATCGGGCACCGGAAGCGTGGTGCGCAAGAAAACCGGCATGGTGCCGAGGCACGGTAACCCTATGAGCACGTGATAGACAGGCATCGCCTCCCGCAGCAGTTGGTTGGCTGCCTGCCACAATTCGTCCGGGGTGAGGGCGCGTTGCAAAGCGACGAGGGCGCTGTGGGTTGTTTTTGGATACGGCATGCGTGCGGGAATGTCGGCGCTTGAGCACGGCGCGCGCCGCGCCCGGTGCAAACACAAAGCAATATCGTCGCTTCCGACGATATGCGGTGCGGGTGACAACCGGTATGATGACGGCCGTTTCCCACGCATCCCGCGATCCAAACGCCGTTCATCGTAACGCGCCTCCCATGAAAATCCCCCGCCGAACTCTCTCGTTTTTGGTCACGCTCGGAGTGTTGTTCACGTCTGGTGCCGCTTTGGCTCAACCCAACGTGCCGAAGCTCCCGCCGTCGGATTCTAATTTAAAAAACGCCGAGGCCGCCCAGAAAGCCGCCGAAAAAGCGGAAGCTGCCAAGAAGGCGGCTGACAAAGCGGCCGCCGCGAGCGCCGCCGCTGAAAAAGCCGCTGCCGCGCAGAAGGCTGCCGACAAAGCCGCGGCTTCCACCGCTGCGGCGAGCAAGGCCGACCTCGCCAAAAAAGCGGCCGAGAAAGCCGATGAAGCGTCCAAAGCCGCCGCCAAGGCGGAAGCTGCTCAAAAAGCTGCGGCCAAGGCCGAGGCCGCGCAGAAATCTGCCGCTGCCGCAGCATCCGCACAACGCACGCTGCAGGCTCCGCCCAAGGAAGTGAAAGTGCCGACCGTCCCTCCGGCGGCCGAGCGCGTGGTGGTCGCACCGAAGATCCCACCCGTCGTCAAAGTCGAAGTGCCGCAGGTGAAAGTGGTCAATCAGGACATCGTGAATGCCCGCGCCGACAACGCACCGCGCGAGCCGGGCAAGGGCCCGAAGACAGATATTCCGGGCATCGATCGCGATGC
>JBEVND010000289.1:0-3637 GCA_040508285.1 Rariglobus sp.
GGATCGCCGCCACGAAGTCGCGGTTGGGAAGCGGTGCGGGGGAGCAGAGATTGATCGCTCCGGCGAGTGATTCGTTGCCGATGATGAAATCGAGCGCGGCAACGAAGTCGCGTTCGTGGATCCACGAGACGAATTGCCGGCCGTTGCCCTGCGGGCCCATGCCGAGCGAGCAAAGCGTCGCGAATGCGCTGAAAACACCGCCGCGATCGGGGCTCATGATCATGGCGGAGCGCAAGACGACTTTGCGTGTATGCGGAGTGAGGGAGCGCGCCTGCTCGTTCTCCCAAGCGAGAGCGATGTCGACACTGCGTTTCCAGAGGGCGGGCACGCCAGGCTCGGCGCCGCCGATCACCCCGGAGTGTTCGTCGTTGGGTGCATCGTGGCGGTGGGCGTAGATTGTGGCGGTGCCGGCTTGCAGCCAAAGACGCGGCGGCCTTCTTGCCTGCTGAATAGCCAAGCCAATCACACGTGTCGATTCGACGCGGGAGCGCATCATTTGCTCCAGGTTGGCCTCGGTGTAGCGGCAATTCACGCTGCGGCCCGCGAGGTTGACGACGACGTCTGCCGTTTCGATTTCGTTGGTCCACGCTCCTAATGTTTGGCCATCCCAATGAACCGAACGGGTCGTGGCGTTTTTCATGGGGCGGCGGGTGAGCACCACGCATTCATGGCCGGCGCGTGTCCATGCACGCTGTAGCATTTGGCCTACCTGTCCGCTGCCGCCGGCGAGGATCATTTTCATGGTAGCAGGGTGATGGAACCGATGTTTTTTATCGGGCTCCGCGGTGGGGCATGACGAGCGCGGGCGGAGTGGCGGGCGTGGTCGTCACGGCACCTTTGCGGCGCATTTTATCGAAATTGAACATGTTGAAAAAGTGCATCACGCCGAGGACGAGCAGCACGACGCCGAGCTTGGTGCTCACGAATTCAAAGGCTTCCTGCGCGGTGTCCGGCTTGTTTCCGAAGCGCAGCGCAAAGGTGATGAATCCAATGTTGATGAGGTAGAATCCGACCACGAGCAGGTGGTTCACCGAATCGGCCATCTCGCCGTTGCCGCGGAAAGCCTGCATGAGGAAAACGCGCCCATTGCGATGCAGCGTGCGTGCAACCCAGATCGTCAGCCCGAGGCTCACGCAGAGATAGATAACATAGCAGAATGTCGTGGTGTTCATTTTATTATTGTTATTTCAGTTATAACAGAAATTTAGGATCAAAAAAGGGGATCAGCCAACGAGGCGGAAGATCGAGTCGCCCAGCTTGCTAAGGCGCTTAAGATTTTGCGGGGACAATTTGGCTGCGCGTTCGCCCCACGCATCAGCCAACTCGAGGAACTCCAGCATATCCGAGAGGCGTTCCGCGGTCTGAGGTAGTTCGGCGGCGGGCTTCTCCGTGGCTTCGGTGACGCAGTCCCGGAGAACGCCAAGAGTAGGTTCAAGTTCACGACGTTTACGCTCGCGGAGAATGATGCGGAACAGTTCCCACACATCGGCAAACGTTTCGAAATGATCTCGGCGGTCGCCGAGAGTGTGGGCAACGCGCACCAAACCCCATGTCTGCAGCTCTTTGAGGCCCGTGCTCACGTTGGAACGAGCGATTTCCAAGGTTACCGCGATCTCATCGGCCGGAAGCGGTTTCGCGGCGATGTAGAGCAGCGCGTGAATCTGAGCGACCGAGCGGTTGATGCCCCAGCGCGTGCCCATCTCGCCCCAGTGGACGATGAATTTTTGGGCGGCGCTCGGCAGGTTCATGATTTCTGTTCTTACAGAAATTAAGTGCGAGGCAAGGGTGAACTTTACTTTTTCGCCGCCGCCGCAGTGATGCCGCCGGGCAGGCAGGCTCCGCAGCCGTTGACGAAGAAGTCGTTGCCCTTGTTGTCCACGAGGATGAACGCAGGGAAGTCCACGACATCGATTTTCCACACGGCCTCCATGCCGAGTTCGGGATACTCGAGGACTTCGACGTGCTTGATGTTTTCCTTGGCGAGGATCGCGGCAGGACCACCGATGCTGCCGAGATAGAAGCCGCCGTGGTCTTTGCAGGCCTTGGTCACGGCCGGACTGCGGTTGCCCTTGGCAAGCATGACCATCGAGCCGCCGAGTGATTGGAACAGGTCAACGTAGCTGTCCATGCGACCCGCTGTAGTGGGTCCGAAACTACCGCTCGCGTAACCCTTGGGCGTCTTGGCGGGGCCGGCGTAGTAGACGGGATGGTTCTTGAAATAATCAGGCAAGCCGAGGCCGGCGTCTACGCGCTCCTTTAGCTTGGCGTGGGCGATGTCGCGGGCGACGACGAGCGGGCCATTGAGAAGCACGCGAGTGGTGACCGGTTGCGCGGAGAGCGCCGCGAGGATGGCGGACATCGGCTGGTTAAGATCGATGCGCACAACCTTGTCATCCTTGATGGTGCGCTCGCTCGCGGGGATGAAGCGGCCGGGATTGGTTTCGAGTTTTTCGAGCCAGATGCCGTCCTTGTTGATCTTCGCCTTGATATTGCGATCGGCGGAGCAGGAAACACCGAGGCCCACCGGGCAACTGGCACCGTGGCGGGGGAGGCGGATCACGCGCACATCGAGCGCGAAATATTTGCCTCCAAACTGGGCGCCGATGCCGCTGTTCTGCGCGATCTGGAGAACGAGTTTTTCGGTTTCGAGATCACGGAAAGCGCGACCTTCGTTGTTACCGGTCGTGGGTAGGTGGTCGTAGTATTTCGTCGAGGCGAGCTTCACGGTTTTGAGGCACGCCTCGGCGCTGGTGCCGCCGATCACAAGGGCGAGATGATAGGGCGGGCACGCGGCGGTGCCGAGGTAGGCGAGCTTGTCGGTGACAAACTTTTCGAGGCCCTTGGGGTTGAGGAGTGCTTTGGTTTCTTGGAAAAGAAACGTCTTGTTGGCCGAGCCGCCGCCTTTGGCGACGAAGAGGAATTTATACTCGGCGCCTTCGGTGGCGTAGAGATCGATCTGCGCGGGAAGATTGGTGCCGGTGTTGACCTCGTTGAACATGTCCAACGGGGCGGTCTGCGAGTAACGCAGGTTTTCCTTGGTGTAGGTTTCGTAGATGCCTTTGGAAATGAACTCGGCGTCGTTGGCGCCGGTCCAGACTTGCTGGCCTTTTTTGGCGACGACGGTGGCGGTGCCGGTGTCCTGGCAAAACGGGAGAATGCCTTCGGCGGAAATCTCGGCGTTTTTCAGCAGCGTCGTGGCCACGTAGCGGTCGTTGGCCGAGGCCTCGGGGTCGTCGAGGATGGCGGCGACTTGAGCGAGGTGCTTGGGGCGAAGCAGGAACGAGATATCGCGAGTGGCCTGCTGCGCGAGAAAGGCGAGCACGTCGGGATCGACTTTGAGCATCTCGCGACCTTCGAAGGTGGTCGTCGAAATTCCCTCTTGGGAAAGCAACCGATATTCGGTGTCGTCGGGGCCGAGGGGGAACGGGTCTTGATAGGAGAAAGCGGGCGTGGCCATGGCGTTGATGATTTAGCGACAACGAGCGGCGAGGGGACGACGAAAAACGTCCGCATGCTTAAAAATCCACAAGATTTGCGCGGGCGGGCAGGGAGGCGTGGCGTCATGCGAGGTTTGCTCGGCAGGCCTGCGACGCCGGAACGCAGCGAGGTCACGCGTCTGCTCCTGCGAGTATCTTCC
>JBEVND010000091.1:0-5279 GCA_040508285.1 Rariglobus sp.
CCATCCGGGCGAGTTTTACGCGCTCTCGCAGTCGCCCCAGCAGTTTAAGCAAATCCTCATGGTCGCCGGCGTGGAGCGTTACTTCCAAATCGCCCGCTGCTTCCGTGACGAAGACCTGCGCTCCGACCGCCAGTTGGAGTTCACCCAGGTGGACGTTGAGGCTTCGTTCATCACCCGCGAAGACGTTTACCGCATCTTCGAAGGCATGGTGAAGAAGGTGTGGAAGGACGTTCTCGATATCGACATCCCCACGCCGTTCCTGCGCCTGCCGTATTATGACGCAATGAACCGCTTCGGTGTGGACAAACCAGACATGCGTTTCGGCATGGAGCTCACGGATCTCTCCGCGACCTTCAAGGAGTCTGCGTTCAAGGTGTTCCAAGGCACCGTCGCCAGCGGCGGCGCGATCAAGGCTTTCAACGCCAAGGGCCTCGCCGATCTTACTCAGGGCGAACTCAAGGCCCTCGAAGACATCGCAAAATCCCTCGGCGCCAAGGGCCTCGCCTTCATCAAGGCCGAGAAGGGCGAATGGAAGTCGCCCATCGTTAAGTTTTTCTCCGACGCCGAGAAAGCCGCGATCACCCAGCAGCTCGCCATCGAAGAAGGCGACATGGTGTTCTTCGCCGCTGCTCCGTGGGAAAAGGCCTGCGCCATCCTCGGCCGCATCCGTCTCGAGGCCGCCCAGCTGCTCTCCAAGCGCGGCAAACTCACCATCCGTGCCGATGACTGGAAGTTCCTCTGGGTCGTCGAATTCCCGCTCATGTCCTACGACGAAGAGCGCGGCGGTTACGCGGCGACGCACCATCCGTTCACCGCGCCGGTGCCCGAGGATGCGCACCTGCTCGACAGCGATCCGAAGGCTGTTCGTGGCCAGCACTACGACCTCGTGCTTAACGGCATGGAACTCGGTGGCGGCTCGATCCGTATCCACCAGCCCGCGCTGCAAAAGAAGGTGTTCGAAGACGTGCTCAAGATTCCAGCCGACGTCGTCGAGAGCCGCTTCGGTTACATGCTCAAGGCCTTCACCTATGGCGCGCCTCCGCACGGTGGCATCGCCTTCGGTCTCGATCGCATGGTCGCGCTGCTCTGCGGCACGACGAGCATCCGCGATGTGATCGCGTTCCCGAAGACGCAAAAGGGCCAGGACCTCATGGCGCAGAGCCCGACTCCGGTCACGGCCAAGCAGCTCAAGGAACTCCACATCCAGACGGTCATCCCCGAGAAGACGGTTTAAACGAAAGGCTCGAGTTAGTTTTTTTCATAGTTCCAAGCCGGAGCCTCCAAGGGGGCTCCGGCTTTTTTGTATCGGCGTGGCCATTACAAACGACGGGGCCGTTCGTAGGGGGTTGGCACACACCGTGCTATTTTGGCGGCGGTTAGCTGTCCTTCTCCTCAACCACACACGAACTCTATGAAACTATGGTCCAAGCCCATTTCCGGGCTACTGAAGATTGCGGGTCTATTTGCACTTTCGCTCATGACCCTTGCGCCGGCAGTTCACGCTGCGGATGCCCTCCCTGAGCCCACGTTGGAGCAACGGGTCGCAGACGTTGAGGCCTACATGAACAACACGGGTCGCACCGCCGATGTCGCCTCGAAAGTCGCCGGTCCCGGCCCTGGCCACAATGCATGGTTGATGACCTGCGCAGCGCTGGTGCTCTTCATGACGCTGCCGGGTCTCGCGCTTTTCTACGGCGGTCTGGTGCGCCGCAAGAACGTCCTTTCGGTGCTCTCCCAGTGTATGGGCATCGCCGGTCTCGTCACGATCCTGTGGTGGGCAGTTGGATACAGTCTCGTTTTCTCAAGCGGCACGCCCTACATCGGCGGGCTTAAATATGCGTTCCTCGAAGGCGTGGATGGCATGCCCAACACGGATTACACCGCATGGGTTTCCCAAAGCGTGTGGTCGATGTATCAGCTGATGTTCGCGATCATCACGCCGGCCCTCATCATCGGCGCGATCGCCGAGCGCATGAAGTTCGCTGCTGTGCTAGCCTTCGTGGTGGGCTGGATGTTCCTCGTTTACTTCCCGCTCGCTCACATGGTGTGGGGCGTCGACGGTTTGTTGAACGGCGTCTGGAATGCTGATGCCGCGATTCCCTCGATCGATTTCGCCGGTGGCCTCGTGGTTCACATGTCGTCCGGTTGGTCCGCTCTGGTGCTGTGCTTGATCGTCGGTCCTCGCCTGGGTTACGGCAAAGAGCCGATGGCTCCGCACAACATGGTGCTCTGCATGGTTGGCACGGGTATGCTTTGGGTCGGCTGGTATGGCTTTAACGCCGGTTCCGCCGCCGCCGCTGATGCGATCGCGAGCGGTGCTTTCATGACCACGACGCTGGCCGCCGCGGTGGCTTCGTTCTCTTGGGCCACGATGGAATACATCTTCCGCAAAAAGGCCTCGGTGCTCGGCTTCTGCTCGGGCGCGGTGGCAGGTCTCGTGGTGATCACTCCGGCGGCCGGTTTCGTCAGCCCTTCGGGTGCGATGATCATCGGTGTGCTGGCGGGCATCATTCCCTTCCAGTTCTGCGTGAAACTGAAGGCGATCTTCGGTTACGACGACGCCTTGGACACGTTCGGTGTGCACGCGATCGGCGGCACCTTGGGCGCAATCCTCGTTGGCGTCCTGGCCAACCCCACGATCAACCCGAACCTCAGCGAAGCGAACAGCTACGCCAAGGCCAACGGCCTCGCCGAAGCAGTTGCCAATGGAACGCTCTGGATCAATCAGCTGAAGGCGATCGGACTCACGCTGGTGCTCTCGATCGTGGCCACGGCGATCATCGCCTACGCCATCAAGTGGGCCATCGGTCTGCGTCCCTCTGCCGAGGTGGAAACCCAGGGCTTGGACACCAGCGAGCATGGTGAAGAGGGTTACGTGCTCTAAAGTTATTGGCCTTCTTCCGGAGCTGGCGCAGGAACACAAGCTTGCGCCAGCTGACTGGATGGCCCTAGCTAATCGCGAAACCTCAATTCCCAATCCCGTATGAAACTCATCATTGCCATCATCAAGCCCTTCAAACTCGAGGAAGTGAAAGAAGCTCTTTCCGCCATCGGTATCGAGGGCATGACTGTGACCGAGGTCAAAGGCTTCGGCCGCCAGAAGGGCCATACCGAGATCTATCGCGGATCTGAATACACCGTCGACTTCCTGCCCAAGGTGAAGATTGAGATCGTCGTCACCGACGAGCTCGTCTCCAAGACGGTCGACGCCATCGTTAAAGCCGCCAAAACCGGCAAGATCGGTGATGGCAAGGTGTTCGTTCTCGCCCTCGAAGAAGCGGTCCGCATCCGCACCGACGAGCGCGGCGACGCCGCCGTCTGATCGATTTAAATCGATTATTTGCCTCTACAAAACCGGCTCCGCCTCACGGTGGAGCCGGTTTTTTTGTGCGTTATGAAGGAAGTTCATTACTTGGCATCGATGCTGCTTTTGGGGGTCTGTCCACGATAGCGTTAAATAACATACACAGACATCTACCTAATCCGTCCTCACTCATGAGATCTGCACTTCGACTCATCAAACTTGGGATCATGTCCCTCTTAATCGCCTGTTCGTTTGCAAACGTGCAGGCCCAGGATGCTGCCGCGGAAACGCCAGCCGCTCCGCTCACCATGGAACAGCGCCTCGCTGCCCTGGAAACCGCGGCCAGCGCTGGTGGCGTGGATTCCGGCGACAACGCCTGGTTGCTCACGAGCTCCGCGCTCGTGTTGTTCATGTCGCTGCCCGGTCTCGCTCTTTTCTACGGTGGCATCGTTCGCAAAAAGAACGTGCTGTCCGTTTTCGCGCAGATCTTCGCGATCGCCGGTATCGCCTCCATCGCCTGGTGGGCCATCGGCTTCAGCTTGGCCTTCACTGAAGGCAACGCGTTCATCGGTGGCACCAGCGCCGCGTTCTTCTCGGGCGTCGGTGGCGAGCCTGGCACGCTGCCCACGGTTTCGCAGAACGTCTTCGCGATGTTCCAGCTGACCTTCGCGATCATCACCCCGGCCCTGATCATCGGTGCCGTTGCTGAGCGCATGAAGTTCGCCGCTGTCCTCCTGTTCGTCACTCTCTGGCTCTTCGCGGTTTACTTCCCCTTCGCCCACATGGTTTGGGGCGGCGGCTTCCTCGCCACCACCATCAAGGCGATCGACTTCGCTGGTGGCACCGTGGTTCACATGACCTCCGGCTTCTCCGCCTTGGTGCTCTGCATCATCCTCGGCAAGCGCAAGGGCCATGGTAAGGAACACCTCTCCCCGCACAGCGTGGTTCTCACGGCTGTCGGCACCGGTATGCTCTGGGTCGGCTGGTATGGTTTCAACGCCGGTTCCGCCGGTGCTGCCGACGGTATCGCTGGCAACGCCTTCGCGACCACGACCTTCGCTGCTGCGATCGCCGGCCTCACCTGGGGCTTTGCTGAGTGGATCCTCAAGGGCAAGCCCAGCGTTCTCGGCTTCAGCTCCGGTGTCATCGGCGGTCTCGTCGTGATCACCCCCGCTGCTGGTTTCGTCACCGTCGGTTCCTCGATCATCTTCGGTATCCTCGGCGGTCTGATTCCCTTCCTCGCGGTTGCCTACCTGAAGAAGATCTTCGGTTACGACGACGCTCTCGACACCTTCGGCGTCCACGGCGTTGGCGGTATGCTCGGTGCCATCCTCACGGGTGTGTTCGCCGATGGCGAAATCAACGGTCTCGTCGCCACCCTCAAGGGCGAAGGCGTCAACCTCCTCGCCGAGCAGATCAAGGCCGTCTTGTTCACCGCTGCCTGGAGCATCATCGCTACCATCATCATCGCCTACATCGTGAAGGCCATCGTTGGTCTCCGTGTCTCCCCTGAAGTGGAAGACGCCGGTCTCGATACCGCCGAACACGGCGAAGAAGGCTACATCGGTTAATCCCTTAAATTAATAGAATAACGACCACATGAAACTCATCATCGCCATCATCAAACCCTTCAAGCTCGAGGAAGTGAAAGAAGCCCTTTCTGCCATCGGCATCGAAGGCATGACTGTGACCGAGGTTAAAGGTTTCGGCCGCCAAAAGGGCCACACCGAGATCTACCGCGGTTCTGAATACACCGTGGACTTCCTGCCCAAGGTGAAGGTCGAGATCGTCGTCACTGACGAGCTCGTTGCCAAGACCGTCGACGCCATCGTGAAGGCCGCCAAGACCGGCAAGATCGGTGACGGCAAAGTGTTCGTCCTCGCCCTCGAAGAAGCGGTTCGTATCCGCACCGACGAGCGCGGCGACGCCGCTGTCTGATCCGCGGATCAGTCCTGCAACCGCAGCTAACAAAAAG
>JBEVND010000324.1:0-4036 GCA_040508285.1 Rariglobus sp.
TTTCGCGCACGCAGCACGGATGCAGCCCGACCGAGTAATGGACGACGCCGGCGTGTTTCGTCGCGAGATCCCGGATCAACGCCCAATCGTCGCTCTCCGTGCCGATGGAAATCATCTCGGTCACGCCTGCTTCACGCGAGCGCGCCAGCACCGCGTCCAACGTGCCGGCCCGAGCAAAACCATCCAGGTGCGTATGCGTGTCGATCAGCGTCATGTTATTCCAAATACAGCGGCGCGTAGCGTTCCTGCAAATACCGCAGCAGGTATTTCGGCGTGAGCTCTTCGCCCGTCACGCGACGGACGAGCTCGAGGGTATCGTAACGTCGTCCTTGTTCGTGAATGTTCGTGCGCAACCAACCGAGCAGTTTCGAGAAATCGCCGCGTGCGAAATCCGCGTCGAGCGCAGGCTGCTCTTTGCGCACCGCAAACCACAGCTGCGCGGCCATCATGTTGCCCAGGCAGTAGCTGGGGAAGTAACCAAACGCGCCGCCCGACCAATGCACATCCTGCAATACGCCTTGCTTGTCCGCGGGCGGAGTCAGCCCGAGTAACTCTTGTGACAACGCGTTCCATGCTGCGGGAAGATCCTTCACCGCCAACTCGCCGGCGAACAACCGGCGCTCCAGCTCGAAACGCAGCAGGATATGCAAGTTGTAGTGCACCTCGTCGGAATCCACGCGAATGAGCGTCGGGGCCACTTCGTTGATCGCCAGGTAAAGATCCTCCGACGATACAGCCGCTAACTGCGCGGGAAATTTTTCGCGAAAGCGTGGCTCAAAAAACGTCCAGAAATCGCGACTGCGCGACACTTGGTTTTCCCACAGGCGGCTCTGCGATTCGTGCACGCCCATGCCGGCGTTTTGTCCGAGCGGCGTGCCTTGCGCGGCGAGCGGCAGACCTTGTTCGTAAAGGCCATGGCCGGTTTCGTGGATCGACGAGAAGAGCGAATCCAGCGGGTTGTCCGCATCGAAACGCGTGGTCATGCGGATATCCGCGCCGGAGCCTTCGCAGAACGGATGCAGCGACACGTCAATGCGCCCACGACGATAGTTAAACCCGAGGCGCTCGGTGACTTCGCGCAGGAAATCGCGCTGTCCGTCGACCGAAAAGCTTTTGAAAATCCCTTCCTTCGCCCGCACCGGCGAAGCACCGATCGCGCGCACCAGTGGGACGAGGCCGGCTTTTAACTCAGTGAAAAGCTCGGTGAGTTTCGCCGCCGTCATGCCCGGATCGTGCTTATCGATCGCGTAATCATAGGCGCGATCGCCCCAACCGAGATACGCCGCTTCTTGTTTCGCGAGCGTCAGGTGTTTTTCGAGAAACGGGGCAAACGCCGTGAAGTCCGACTTCGCCTTGGCATCCGCCCACGCGTGATAAGCCGCGCTGGAGAGCCGCGCCTTCTCGGCCACGAACGCCGCCGGCAACTTCACCACCCGATCGTAATCGCGGCGCGCCTCGCGCACGACGACCCGCTGATCCGGAGTCAGCGAGGCCGCGGAGGCTTCGAGCTCGCCCAGCAATGCCCCGAGCGCCGGATCGGTCGCCTCGGCGTGCTGCAACTCGGCCAGCAACGCCGACTGCTCCGCGCGCTGGTCGGCGCTGTCGGACGGAAGGTTTACCTGTTCATCCCAGCCGAGCAGGCCGGCAACGGTGCCCAGATAATGGGCACGTTTGAGTTTGGCGACGAGGCGCTCGTAGACGGCGGTCATGACGCCATGCAAGCACACCACCGCGCGCTCGCGAAGCGAAGAATCAAGCGCCGCCGTCCGACTCGCGATTCAACTTCAACTCCGGCACCTTCCCGTCGGGCGCGAGCGGCTCCATCCCGCGAATCGAAACATTACCGCCGCTTGCCCGTGCCTGAATACGCGAGCCGCCGGCGTTAACCGTTCCTTTAAGCGAAGATTTCCCAACTCCGCCCGAAGTGACCACGAGCGGCAGACCGCCGCGCAGGCTCACTTTCCCAAAAATCGAGGAACGCAGATCCAGCGTGCACGCCACATCTATATCGATGCGCAAAAAGATCGAACCGCCCGAGGTCGTAATGTCGGTCGCGTGCTTCATCGGCGCCTGAAAACCGACTTGGGCGTCAGAACCATTGCCGCGAATAACGATTTCGCTGTTGGCGCGCTGCACCTCGATGTAACCGCCCCGGCTGGTGAGTTGGGTGGGGCCATTAGCGCGACCCACGGTGATGTTGCCGATATCGGTTGAGACCTCGATCGGCCCGTTACAGGCCGTGATGGCCACCGCACCGGTGCGGCTTCGGGCTTTGATAGAGCCGTCGATCTCACTCGTGAAAATCCCGCCGGTGTCGCTGCTGACCACCACGCGTCCCGTCAGGGCACCGACCGTGATCAAGCCTTCACCGGTCTTGATTTCGACGTCGCAGCGTTGGGGCACCGCGATCTCGTAAAGCAGCGTCACGGGCGGCCAGGTTTTCCAACTCCACGTCACGCCGCGGGTAAATTGCGCATCCACCGCCACCACTCCGCCGGCCTTCTGCTCCATGTGCAGTGACAGCGTGGTAAGGCGCTGGTCCATCTCTTCCTCGGTCTCCACATCGGCCGTCTGGATCACGACGACCTTGATCTCTTTCGCGTCCGGAACCTCGCGAATCGCGACGGCGCCGAATGACGTATCCACCTGCAATAAATATTTTTCCGAAACGGGAAAGCTTCGCTCCACCCGCCGCTCAATCACCGCAGACGCCGACAGGCTCATCAATAACCAGCCACAAGCCGCGGTCGTCAGGAATTTTAAGCTCACCGCAGGAAACTAGGGTATACACCCTAGCCCTCAAGTCTTAACCCCAGCCTGCCGCCCAAGTCGCGGGGCGCTCAGGTCTTCTGCGCGTTGTTGCTCACATAATGAGCAAGCGAACGGTTCATATTGTAGGCCTTGAGCGAGGCATCGGCAGCAATGTTGTTACGCTCCACGAGGAAGCGGGGCGAACGCTGCAGCGCGACCTGCTCCTGCTCGGCGGCGGTGGAAATGAGCAGCAAAAGCTCCGCGCGGGACGGCAAACGCGCCGCTGGAAAGTTCGCATACATAGCGAGCCAACGGACGGTGTTTGAAAAAGGTGAAGAAACGGGAGCAGGCACGCGAAAGACTTTGCAGCAACAATCCGGCGGGAGTCAACGGACGGAAAACGAAAACCCCGTCCAACCCTTTGCGCGACCTCAGCCGCCTTCTTCAGCGCCGCGCGCCACCTAGCCGCCTGCCTCGCGTTGCTTCCCGCATCGGCCGCGACAGCTGCGCGGCCGCATAGCCGCCGCTGAGATGAACTCGTTCTCGATGTGCTTACTTAATCAGAGCGGCCGCCCAGACTTTTTCGTCGAAGCCCACCAAGCCCACGTCGCTTCCCCCGCTGCCCAAGGCAAACGGGCGCTTCACGAGATTGCCGTTGCCGGCCAGCAGCGCGATCGCCTCGGCCTCGCTCAGGGACGGCAGTTTTTCGCCGAGCTTTTGCGCGCGGTAATCCACGCCTGAGGTGTTGAAGAGTTTGCGCAACGCACCCGGACCGCCGAGTCGGGTCAGCATCGTGTGCAACTCGGCAGGCGTGGGAGGAGTCTCGCGGATGGGCTCCTCGACAAACGCGATGCCGTTGGCGCGCAGCCATTTCACCGCGCGACGGCAGGTGTCGCAATTGGCGTAAGTGTAAACGGTAAGGACTTCGTTCATTTCACCCATTCTTTCCCATGCACGAGGAATTGCCAGTTACCTTTATAGGCGCCGAGTTCGCCGTAGAAGCTCAGCGTTTTTCCCTCGCTGGCGTCGGCACGCAGGCTGTCGCGAATGGTTTTCTTGTGACTGAAAACGTCATACTCCTGGTCACGGATTTTCACTTTCACGTGACCGCGGTCGTTGGTGTAAGCCTTGGCGGATACGTAGAAAATCTTCCCGTTATAACTGCCATCACGCAGGTCGGCGTTTTCGGGAAGCTCGTCAGGTTTGACCGCGCTCTGGAAAAGATCCACCGGCGCATAGTCCACTTTGCGCGTGACGACAGTTTCATCGGTTCCCGGTTTCGTCG
>JBEVND010000326.1:0-4662 GCA_040508285.1 Rariglobus sp.
AAGAGTTGCGGTTGGATGTGGGGTCGGATAGGTGAAACGACTTGCTGTTTACGAAGCATGCTCCGCAGAAACTGCTTTCCCCTCGTGTTCTGGGTTATTGGCAAATACCGTCGGGTCACATGTCGCAAGATCCCCACGCGTCGGCTGATCAGTCCATCCTCGATATGATCGAGAACAGTCCGGTGGGCGCCGTGCCGCGCACGCCGACTTATCAGGACACGTTGCGCCGTCTCTACGCCTCGAAACAGGTTTACGCCTCCGCCGATTTTAAGGACGGCCACGTGACCGTGCGGTCGCTTTCGAAGGCCCCGCTTTTTTACGCGAGCAACCTGGACGCACTCGTCGCCGGCAAGATCGACGCCAACGAACTTGAGAGCGATGCGAGCATCTTTGCCCGCTACCTCCAATCATTGCCCGAGGGGCCTCGCGCCAAAGCCGAGTCGCTGAAGACTCGCGTGGTTGGTCGCGCGGTTCAGCATCGTAAACACGCAGGTGCGGTCGAAGCCCCCGCGATTCATGATCCGGTTCACACGCTGTTTTTGGTTCCCGGAGCGGGCGCGCATCCCGGTCTCCCGGGGAACTATCTTTATGGCTCGATGAGCGAAGTGCTGCACCCGGATGCGCCCGCAACGTGGGTGGTCAAACTTCACGACGCGGAGGACGGTTCTTCGAGCTGTGAGCTGCCTTCCGAAAAAGCCGCAGTTGAAAAACTCCAAGAGGTCATCTCGAGCGCTCCCTTTAGTTTGGCGGAACTGGACGCTCTGGATTTCAAGGCGAATTGAGCGGTCTACGCTTTACGGGGCGGGCGCCCGTGGCGGCTTTGGCCGAGGCGTAGGCGAGTAACTAACCGCGTGCAAACAGCGATGGCCGCCCGTTCACCGTTTTGAGCTCGCTGAGGACCAACAGTCGACGCGTTGGCGCCCCTGGGATTGTCTGCGCTGTGGTCGGAGCCGTTGCGATTTACAGCGCCTGACCGAACCGCACGCGCTTCGTTTTCTTTTTTGTATTCGACGGAGGAATACCGATTCGTGGGTCGCGGCTTTGCGCGAGCTTCACCAGTTTTTTGGCGTCACGCTCGAACGTTTCTGCGTTTTCGGAGAGATAGAGCCATTTGCCCAAGATCGGGTGTTTTACAAGTGCCGGAAACTCCGCTAGCAAGCTCTCGTGGTGTTCGTGAAACGTGCACACCAGCACGCCTTGCCAGGGCTCTCCTTGGGTTGAGAGGAAAAGCGTGTGCATCCCGTGGAGCATAAAGGTGCGTCCGCCGAACCATGATTTGAGCACGAACGACGGTTCATTCAAGAGCGGCTCGGCGAGCCACTGGAGCGGATGTTCCGCCTTCACGGCCTTCGGCCGCACGGAGGAGGCGCGGGTGGATTTCATGGAGTAACTATGGCGGGCGGGCCCGAGGTGGAAAGCGCGGTGTTGGGGACAGCGGGCCGGCGTGGAGTAGCCGCGCTGCCTGTGGATGCTTCCCCGATACGGCGGGCAATAACCCTTTCATGCATGATGAGGCCTTGTCCGATAATCGCAATCGGTGGGGGCCCGCTTTTGGGGCCGCGCGCGGGCTGGCATAGTGGATTGAGTGAGCCGGGCGCATTTCGCGTCGGGCGTTTCTAACCTCGCGCATTGTTTCCCATGATCCTCCGCATTGACCGTCTGCCCATCGAACTGCCTCGCCCTGACGCTCCCAATCCCAACGCAGCCTCTGCCGTCCAAGAGCTGCTCGGTGGCAAGTTTGGCGAGATGTCCACGCTGATGAACTATACGTATCAGTCGTTTAACTTCCGCAATCGCACCGGCCTTCGTCCGTTTTACGATCTGCTTTGCAACATCGCAGCCGAGGAGCATTCGCACATCGAGATGGTTTCGGCGGCGATCAATTTGCTACTCACCGGCTCCACACAGCAGGCCGATCGTCGCTATGCCAAGGGCGCCGAGCTCAACGCCGCGCCGCTTCAAAACGCGACGGATATGCGCAATCACTATCATTTCATCGCATCCGGTCAGGCCGCGCTGCCGATGGACTCGATGGGGAATCCGTGGACTGGTGCGAACGTCTTCTCGAGCGGCAATCTCAAGCTCGATCTGTTGCACAATTTCTTCCTCGAGTGCGGTGCGCGCGCTAACAAAATTCGCGTCTACGAAATGGTGAGCGACCCGACGGCGCGAGCCGCGGTCGGTTTCCTTTTGGTTCGCGGTGGCGTCCACATTGTCGCTTATGCCAAGGCCCTCGAAAAGCTCACGGGCGTCAATGTCGGCGCACTTCTTCCCATCCCCGATGTGAGCAATCAAAAGTTCCCGGAGGCCAAGATTCACGAGGACAAAGGCCTGCATCGCGTGCTGTTTCAATTCAGCCCGTCCGACTACGACCGCGCCGGAGAGATCTGGAACGGGCCGCATCCCGAGGACGGAAAGCCGTTGGAATTCACCAAGGACATTCCGGAAGGTTTCCCTTGGCCCGATCTCGACGAAGAGCCCCAGCTCGGTTCGCCCGGTGTTGATCCAGACATGATCAAGTTCTTCGCCCAAAAACTCGGTGATGACGTGCGCGACGAGTTTCTCGCCCGCCAACGCAAGGAGCCGCCGGCACCTGCGCCCGCACCAGCCGCTGCGAAGCCTGCAGACAAAAAGCCCGCGCCGAAGAAAAAGCGGGGTTAATCGTATCGGTTGATCATGGAAAGTTGGGGGTTGAGAGATGGCCGTTTGCCGCGAGGCTGTCGGAGTCATGAGTCTCTCAACCCACACGCGTCGCCAGCTCAGCTATGCTGAAGGCTATCTGGCCTTGGGCATGAAGACGCAGGCGCGCGAGGCCTTGGATGAAATCGAGACGGCCGAACGTGAAGAGTCCGCGGTTTTGTCGTTGTCCCTGTCCGTGCTGGTGGAGTTAGCCGACTGGAAACGGGCGGTTAAAATTGCCGCGATTCTGAGCGAGCGGGAACCGAATGTCCCCGCGCATTGGATACAGTGGGCGTATGCGACGCGGCGGCATAAGGGGCTTGATGAGGCGCGCGCGATTCTAATGCGCGGACTCGGGCTGCATCCGCTACAGGCGGTGTTTCATTTCAACCTGGCTTGCTACGAGGCGCAATTGGGCCATCTGGACGATGCGAAGGTTTTTCTGGAGACCGCGTGCGGGTTGGACGCGGAGTTCGTCGAGTTGGCAAAAACGGACGACGATCTTGCGCCGCTGCGTTGAGCGTGGGATCGGGAACGGGGTTATCGAGAGGGTTGAACTCCCGTGGTTTGGCCGTCATGGGTGAGCAACTCTCTCTATGAAACCGAATATTGGTCTGTCGTCGAAAGCCCTTGAGTCCGTGGTCGGTGCCTTGGCGGTCATTTTGGCCGACGAACACGTGCTCTACGTCAAAACGCGTAACTTCCACTGGAACGTCACTGGTCCGCACTTCGGGCCTCTGCACGCGCTGTTCGAAAAACAATACGATGAACTGGCCGAGACGATCGACGAAATCGCCGAGCGTATTCGGGCACTGGGCGGCACCGCACCCGGTTCTATGGCTGCTTTTCTGAAGCTCGCCCGTTTGTCCGAGCACACAGGCAAAACGCCAAAAGCCTCCGCGATGATTGAAGCGCTGTTGGCCGATCATGAAGCCATCGTGACGGCTCTCCGCAAAGCCATCGAACTCGCCGACAAACACGGCGACGAAGGCACGGCGGATTTTCTCACGGGTATTCTGGAGTCGCATGAGAAGACCGCCTGGATGCTGCGCGCTGACTTGGATTGAGCCGGCGAGGTAGTCGGCCTGCCTGTTTGCAGAGAGCGGGCCGGCTAATTTCAGCTCGGCGGGCTGAACGAGCCGAGCGTGCGAAACAACCGCGCGCGCGGTAGGGGAGTGGAGGTGCGCGTTACCATCCTTGGGGCCGGCGCGCGGATCGTCGCGGTAGGGCGATAAGCTAGAACGTTGCTAGGGCTGTGGGGCGGTTCCTGCGCGTCAGGACAGGGAGTGAGGGGATCCTCGAATCGACAAATACGAGCGATTCTTCGTTGGGCACTCCACGTCGACCTCGCTCCGGCCCCCGCAAAGCTCGATCGAAAGAAGTGCTATTCCTTGTTGGTGAGGGCGTAGAGCAGAATCCAAAGCCTGTTTCAGGCAGAATTTATAAACGGCTCTTGCTATATTAGTAAGGAGGCTAACTATCAGTCGCCTTACTTGTTTCTCTTCTAATAGACATCGCTTAACAACAACCATGCAACGTTTGGTGCTCAAAGAACTCCCTCGTTACGAATGCCTCGTCGAGGCATCGAGACAGTTTCCGGATCTTCACCCGGCGGCCTGCGAGGCGTTCATGCACATCACGCGTGCGAGCGAGGAAGTCATGCGGGTGATGAACACCCATTTCGCTTCGCACAACATCACCCAAGGCCGGTTCCTGGTGATGATGCTCTTGATGGAAAAGGGCGGCGATTGCCCCACGGCGACGACTCCGGCCGAGTTGGCGGATTTCGCTTCGGTGTCTCGCGCGACGATCACCGGCCTGCTGGACACGCTCGAGCGCGACGGTTTTGTGCGTCGTGAACCGGATCCGGCCGACCGTCGCCAAGTGTCGGTTCATCTCACCGTGAAGGGGCAGGAATTTATGCACGGCATTCTTCCCGAGCACTTCCGGTTGATTACCCAGATCATGGGCAACCTGTCCGAC
>JBEVND010000362.1:0-12145 GCA_040508285.1 Rariglobus sp.
CGGCCGATCTGCGGGCGCGCGCACGGGCCAGCAGCTGGATGGACTGGCAGATCTCGGTCGCGGCACCCGCGATCACGCCGGTGTTCCCACGACGATGAGGGGCACCGCGCTTTTACCCAATACTTCCGCGGCGGTGTAGCCGAAGATTTTCTCGGCAGCGGGATTCCACGCGGTCACGCAAAAATCGGTGTCCCACTCGACGACCGCCAACGGTGTCTGGCGCACATGCAGCGCGAACCGATGTTCGGATTTCCGCAGAGCCTCCTCGGCGTTGAAACGCTCCGTGAGATCCACGTTAAGACCGAGAATACCCACGACTTTTTCGCCCACGCGAACCGGCGCCATGATACTGTGAAGCAACCGCCGCTCACCTTCGACCATCTGGAAAACCTCCGTGCGAATCAGTTCGCCCGCAAACGCCCGGTCATAGTGCCGCTCCCACATTTCCAGCACTTCTCCAGGGAAGCCGAGATCGGAGAGCGATTTGCCGACACAATCGCCCCAATGGCTGCGCGACACAGAGTTGGTCAACACGTAACGGCGGTCCATTCCCATCACCCAAAAATCGAATGGTATGCTGTCGAGTGCCGTGACCAGACGTGCCTCGCTTTCGCGCAACTGCGTCTCGATCTTCCGCCGCGCGCCGACTTCCGTTCGCAACACACCGGTTGTCGCGGTGGCAAAACCGAGGATCAATACCGGCATCGCCAGCAACCACATCATGCGCTCGCGGCCACGTGAAATCGCCTCAATCCATTTCTCGGCCGGATAATCCACTCCGAGTGCTCCCTCGATGCGGCCCTGCTCATCGAACAGCGGCACCTGAGCGCTCACCCACCAGCCCCACTCATCATGCACCGGCTCTTCGGAAAACGTGTTCTGCCCCGCCAGCGCATGCAGCATGTTTTCATCGGCCTGCGGATACTCCTTCCCGATGGGAATTCGCTGTTCCCGAGGCCCAGCGAACTTACCGTCACGATTATAGTCCGTCTCGCTCGATACGATCAGATGCACTCGTTCGCCTAATTTGCGAAACGTGTAAACATCGCTGATCACCGGATTGACCGCTTTCCAACGCTTGGTCGCCGCGATGATCCGCTGGTAATTCACATCATCATCCTTGGTCTCAAGCGTCAGTCCGGCGTGGCCCATGCGAGTCACTTCCTGCGCATAGGTGGGGGCGACGCCTTGGAGGAAATCTTGAATACGCCGGCTCTCGGCCCGCCCGGCGCCTTGGACCAGGAAATAGCCGGCAACAAAAAGTGCGGCCAAGGTCGGCCAGACCAACCACGGAAGCCGCCCTGAGGGCTCACGTCGGCGCAGCCACGTTTCCAACGCGCCGAAAAGGGCAAGACACGCCAAAGCAAAAAGGAGGTAGTCGCGGTTTTCCGCTATCCAGCCGAACATGCGTTGCAGGCAAACTGCGCCTACACCTCAATGCAAGAGGCATCCCCATGCCTCATTTACGCCACTGCCACTTACCGTGAATCCTGCTCGATCGCCGTGACTTTACCATCAGTGCCAAACACGACCTTGAAAAACTCACGTTCTTTTCGCGCCGGATAATTGGTGTAATAAAACGGGGAGACATCCGAATATCGGTGATACCAGCCGCGATACAAAGGCTGCCCAAGATCGTTTTCCCAAGTCGTGTAGCTCCAGATTTCTGAACGTCCCGAGGCGTCCGTGCGGCTCCATTTACGGTCGGGCGCGCCGACGGCCAGCATGACCGCATCGCGACCGAAACCGATCGCGACCTGGCCTTCCTTTACTTGCGCCTGCTGCTCCGGACTGAGCTGAGCAAAAATCTCTGGCGAACGCTTGATCCTCGCATCGGGCGACGCACAACCGCCCGCGAATGCGACCAGCGCCACAACCACCGCAGAGAGGAGAAGATTTTTCATCGAATGAAAGCGTAAACCCGCAAGCGCTTTAAGCAAAACCATCCACGGCCTTACTACTCGCGCTCGCTTACTTGGTAACCTGTTCGACAGAAGTCACGCGTCCAGCCGCGAACACGACGCGCAGGCGTTCGTCGGCAAATTCGCGGCCTGACGAACTCACGCCTACTCCGCCGCCCACCGGCCCGCTGCCGACGCCGAGACCCAAACCGACACCCAAACGCGGGCTCTTGCTGCGGTAGACCCAGACCTCGGAGTTGCCGCTGCCACTCGTGCGCGTCAGCACGCGATCGGGCGCACCCAACGCCAACCGAGTTTGCTCCGAGGTGTAGCCCACCTCCACCCGGCCCTCACGAATACCGGCTTGCACTTCAGCCGGATAAGAGTCGAACGCGGCTTGGTTTTTAGAGATACGGGACTTCGGAGAAGACGAGCAACCTGCCGCAAGAACGGCACCCGAGAGACCTAGAATAAAGCAAAGTTGAGTGGAGAGTTTCATTGTTTCATTGGTAGATGAAGGACGCGTTGTTCGTTTTGATTTGCTGACAGCGGACGCTCGCAGAATAACGGCGTCATTCACGACTCCCGCCCGCCGCTTATTTAATTTTGTATGAAGACCTACTCCATCGCGATCGGTTCCGACCACGCCGGCTTCACTTATAAGGAAGCCATCAAAGCCGCCTTGCTCGCCGACGGTCACACCGTGCGCGACTTCGGCACCTATTCAGATGCGTCCTGCGATTATCCTGATTTCATCCGCCCCACCGCTGAAGCCGTGGCCCGCGGCGAATTCCAACGCGGCATCGTGCTGGGCGGCTCCGGCAATGGCGAAGCCATCGTGGCCAACAAGGTCAAAGGCGTCCGCTGCGGTCTTTGCTGGAATGAGCAGGTCGCCATCTGGAACCGTTCGCACAACGACGGTAATGTTCTGTCGCTCGGCCAACGCACCGTAAGCGAGGCCGAAGCCATCACCATCACGCGCACCTGGCTCGCCACCGAGTTTGAAGGCGGCCGCCACATCGCCCGTATTCAGAAAATCGAGACCGTTTAACCAGTAACCCCCATCCATCCCATGAGCCTCAAAGCCCGCATCACCCGCACCAACGCCAGCCTCTGGTCCCCGCTCGCCCTTCGCCTCGTCGTCGGTGCCGTCATGTTCGGTCACGGCGCGCAAAAACTATTCGGTTGGTTTGGCGGCAAAGGCTTCGACGCGACCGTGGCGGGCTTCAATAGCATGGGCCTCCAGCCCGGCGCACTCTGGGGCGGACTTGCCGCAGGCGGCGAATTTGTCGGCGGCATTTTGCTGATTCTCGGTTTGTTCACGCGCCTCGCCGCATTGAACTGCGTAGTTATCATGGCCGTGGCGATTTTCAGCGTTCACTCATCGGCTTTTTTCCTGCCAAGCGGCATGGAATACGCGCTCACGCTCCTCGCGGCTTCGCTCGTTCTTCTGGAAACCGGCGGCGGCGCCCTTTCCTGCGATAGCAAGGTCGGCTCGGGCGGCCCGTCCAAGGCCTGATTTCAAATGTCAGTCGCGCCCCGTCATTTCCTTCAGGAAGACGGGCGCCGCACCGGACCGCACAGCCTCGCGGTCTTGCTGCAAAAAGCCGAGGTCCACGTGCTTACGCCCGAGACGCTCGTGGCCACCGAGGACGACCCGGATACGTGGCTCCCGTTACGCGAATTCCAAGTGCTTTGCAGCGAACTCCTGCCCGAACGTCCTCACTACACGCTCGGCCCGCGTTCAGTTGTCACGGTCAACGCTGCGTCGGGCACCTCAACGCCGTCGATCGACGAGCTGTTGCAGGATAATATTGCCCGCCAGCGCGAGACGGAAGGCGAGTTACTGCCACCGGCCGCACATCCCAATCAACGCCGGCGCGATTACCTGTTTCTCTGCATCGGCGGCAACGCTCTGGCGGCGCTCGCGGCGGTTCTTCTACCGGGCAACCCAATCATCCTCGTTCCGCTGCTCGGTTTTATGGTCGTCTACAACGTCGGCATCGCCTGGGTGCTCTTTGGAGTGATGGGCCGCTACTAAACTCGCGCAAATCTATCGCTTGCCCACCCCGCACGCCCTCCTCACCGTGACGGCTTGGACATGGTTTTTCCCACACCTCCCGCCATCCTCTCCGAACGCGACCTCAGCGTTAGCGAGCTTGATCAAAACCCGGCCTCGGCCCTCCTGCGCATCTACGCGTGGATGCAACTCGCCCGCACCGGCGACAATCGCATCCTCGACCTCTTTCGCCAGGGCCTGATCAAGGGCACCGTTACCGGCGGCCAGGGCAACGAGGGGCTCATCATCCCGCTCATCCTTCTCGCCAACAAATCGATCGACGCGGTCTCCTTCACCCACCGCGACTTCGGCGGCCACCTGCTCTGGAGCGATCACCTCTGCGATCACCTCAACCAGTATTTCGCCAACGCCCAGAGCCCGACCAAGGCGCGCGAAGGCAACGTCCACCACGGCGACGTCAAAAACCGCTCGCTGCCGATGATCTCCCATCTCGGCTCCATGCTTTCCCACGTGCTCGGCGTTACCGACTCCCAGCGCCGCCAAGGTAAACCCGCCGTCGGTTTCACGTTCTTCGGCGATGGCGGCTCCAGCACGGGCGACATCCACGAGTCGCTCAACCTCGCCTCGGTCCTGTCGCTGCCGATCGTTTTCGTCATCGAGAACAACAAATACGCCTACTCGACACCCATCAGCGAACAGTTCACCGCCGGCACCGAGCTCTACCAACGCGCCGCCGGCTACGGCATGGAAGGCTTCTCACTGGACACCACCAGCGGTGACATGGAGACCATTGCGCGCACGCTCGGCGCAGCCATCAAGAAAGTCCGCACCACCCAGCGCCCGGTGCTCATCGAAGCCCACACGCTTCGCATGCGCGGACACGCCGCTTACGACACCTGCGACTACCTCGCGCCCGGCGAACTCGACGCCATCATCGCGCAAGATCCGCTGCCCAAATTCCGCGCCAAGCTCGTCGCCGATGGCCAGACCGCCGCCCTCGATAAAATCGACCGCGAGCTCAATGCCTGGCTCGAAGCTTGCATCCAAGTTTCCCTCGCCGTGGCCCGCCCGGTGGCCGACGCCAGCCTGCTCACCGATGTCTTCGCTCCCGAGACGCCCGCCCTGCCTTGGAAAGCCACTCCCGCCGCGACCGAGCAGCTCAATTTTGCACAAGCCATCACCACCGCGCTCCGCAAGGTCCTCGCCGAGCGCAGCGAATCCCTGATCCTAGGCCAGGACATCGGCACCTACGGCGGCGCTTTCAAAGTCACCGACGGCCTCCTCAAGGACTTCGGTCGCGCCCGCGTGTTCAACACCCCGCTCGCCGAAAGCGCCTGCACCGGCTGGGCCATCGGCCTCGCGCTCAACGGCCATCGCCCCATCGAGGAGTTCCAATTCGCCGACTTCTCCACCGAAGCCGTCACCCAGATCACCCTCAACGCCGCGACTTACCACTTCCGTTCCGGCGCGGCCGTGCCGCTGGTCTTCCGTCTTCCCTGCGGTGGCGGTCTCACCATGGGCTCCTTTCACTCGCAGGAACTCGAGTCGCTCTTCCTCTCGATGCCCGGCCTCAAGGCGATTTACCCGAGCACGCCGCAAGACGCGTTCAACGCCATCCTTGCCGCCTACGAGGACAACAATCCCGTCCTCATCTTCGAGCACAAAGGTCTCTATCGCCGCGGCAAACACCCCGTTTCGTGGGACGCCAATTACCGCGACGTCTGGCAGCCGAAGCTGCTTCGCTCCGGCACCTACGCGACCTTCGTCACCTACGGCGAGATGACCATCCCCGCCGCCGAAGCCTGCGCGTATTTCGAATCTGAATACGAAAAGAGTTTCGATCTTTTCGATCTGCGCGGCCTCGCTCCGCTAAAGCTCGACGCGATCAAAGCTTCCCTCGAACGCACGCACCGCCTGATCGTCTTGCACGAAGGCCGCCGCACCCACGGCTTCGGTGCCGAGCTCGTCGCCCGCCTCACCGAGGAGCATTTCTTCTCGCTGGAAGCCGCTCCGCTACGCATCGCCTCGGCCGACATGCCCGTGCCTTTCGCGCCCGAGCTTGAGCTGGCCTACCGCCCGACCCGCGAAAAACTCATCGAGCAGATCGCCGCCTGGATCGGTTAAGTTACGCCATGAAAGCCCTCATCTCCAACGAACGCTGGGCCGCCATCCGCCTTTTCGCGATGGACGTGGACGGCATTCTCACCGACGGCACCGTCGAGATCCATTCCAACGGCACCGAAAGCAAACGCTTCTCCATCCTCGACGGCATGGGTCTCGTGCAGTTGCGCAAAAACAACATCGCCACCGCGTGGATCAGCGGGCGCGCGTCCGGCGCCACCACCGTGCGGGCGACCGAGCTCAAAATTCCCCACCTCGTCCAAGGACGCATCGATAAGATCACTGCGCTCAAGGAACTCGCCGCCGAGCTTAACCTCACCGCCGACCAGATCGTTTACATGGGCGATGACGATATCGACACCGCCGCCATCGCGTGGGCGGGCATTGGGGTAACTGTGCCCGACGCCATGCCGTTGCCCTTCGCTGCCGCCGGTTATGTCACCCGCCGTCAAGCCGGTCGCGGTGCGGTGCGCGAAGTATGTGAACATATCCTCGCCGCCCGTGGTCACACCCCTCACGCGTGAAACGTTTCCTCGTCATTTCCCTCGCCCTTCTCGGCACCGCGGCGTTCGCCCAAAGCCTGCCGACCAAAATCAAGCCCGCCGCACCGATTAAAGATTTCCGCCTGCCGATGTTCAACGAGGAGGGTAAGCGCATTCGGTTTTTGCGGGCCGGCGAGGCGCTGTTCGTGAGTCCCACGCGAATCGACGTGAAGGACATGCATCTCACGGAATTCACCAAGGACGGCACCGGTGCTTTCGACACGGTTCTGCTGGCGCCGAGCGCGACGTTCCTCGAGGACAAAAAGATCGCGAGCGGCAATGAGTCCGTTCGCCTCATCCGTGTGAATGTCGAAGTCACCGGCGAGCAATGGTCCTACAATCACCTCGAGCAGCGGGTTAAGATCGAAAAAAACGCCAAGGTTACTTTCCAAGACGAGCTGTCCGACATCATCAAATGAACCGCCCTTTCCTCCTCGCTTCCTCGCTCCTCGTTGTCCTCGTCGCGCCGTTTCTAAACGCCGCCCCCCCGCCGCCCGTCGCCATCATCCCCACGGTCATCACGAGCACCAAGATGGAGATGTGGAGCACCGACACCGAGACGCGCTCCGTCTTCGAGCAGAACGTCGTCGTGACCGGCAACAACCTCCGCATCACCTGCGACCGGCTCGACGTCACCGCCATCCGTCTCGATGACGTGAAGAACAAAGAATCCACGCTCGGCCCGCTCGAAAAATTCAAGACGCTCGTGGCGACGGGTAACGTCCACATCGTCCAGGGCGATCGCGAAGTCACCTGCGGCCGCGCCGAAGTGTTCCCCGGCGAAGATCGCGTCGTTCTCACCGAGAAACCCGTCGTGATCGACAACAGCGGCCCTTACGTCGCCACTGGCGATCGCATCGTGCTCCTGCGCGGCGAGCGCCGTATTTTTGGCGACAACATTCGTCTCCAAGGCCCGCCCATCCGCGACCTCGGTTTCGAAAAAGACAAACCAGTCCAGGCGCCCGTCTCCCTCCCCAAACTCCCGCGATGAGCTCTTCCGTGGAAACCGCTCCTGCATCCGCGTCCGACCTGCAGTCTTCGCGCGCCGAGATTCAAGCTCACGGCCTCGCCAAGAACTACGGCGACCGCGCCGTGGTCAAAGGCATCGATCTGCGCGTGCACGCCGGTGAAATTGTCGGACTGCTGGGCCCCAATGGTGCGGGCAAGACCACCACGTTCTACATGGTCGTCGGCTTGGTCGCCGCCACCGAAGGTCGTGTGCTGCTTGACGGACGCGACATCACGCGACTGCGCATGCACGAACGCGCCCGTCTCGGCGTTGGTTATCTGCCGCAGGAGGCTTCGATTTTCCGCAAGCTCACGGTCGCTCAAAACAACCTCGCGGTCGTCGAGACCAACAAGGTTCCGCGCGCCGAACCTGCCGCGACGGTGGACCATTATCTCACCGAACTTCATCTGACTCACGTCGCCCGCCAGCCCGCCTACACGCTTTCAGGCGGCGAACGCCGTCGCCTCGAAATCGCCCGCGCCTTGGTCACGAAACCCAAGTTCCTGCTGATGGACGAGCCGTTTGCCGCCATCGATCCGATCTCCGTTTCCGAAGTTCAAAAGATCATCTTGAAGCTGAAGGCATCCGGCATCGGCGTGATCATCACCGACCACAATGTGCGCGAAACCCTCCGCATCGTCGATCGCGCTTACCTCATTCATGAAGGCCGCGTGCTCAGCGAAGGCTCCGGCAATTTCTTGATCAACGATCCGAAGGCCCGCGAGTTCTACCTCGGCAAAGACTTCAACATGTAACCAACCACAAACTACACCGGCGAACGAAGCTGCGCAGGCGGTTTCGTCCCCGGTGTGTTTCGTGGCTAAAACGCTCTTCTCCGTCTCCCCATGCAAAAAGCCATTCACGGAATCACCGTCGCGCACTTCGAGGATACTTACCGCGAGAAGTTAAAGCTGGAGCTCGTCTCCGGCGCCGACGGCGTGCATCGCCTCATTCGCGAGGGCTCGATCAATCGCCCATCCCTCGCGCTGACCGGGTTCTTTAAGTATTTTGCGAACAAACGCATTCAGGTCCTCGGCGCCGCCGAGATGACTTATTTCAAGACGCTGCCTGCCGAGAAACAGGTCTACATCCTCAATCAGATGCTCGACCGCGGCGTGCCTTGCCTCGTGCTCACGCGTAATTTCCACCCGACGCCGGTCATGGAGCAGATTTCCCGCGAACGGAAACTCCCGATTTTCCGCACGCCGATGATCACCATGAACTGGGTGAATCTCGCGACGCTTTGCATCGACAACGAGTTCGCTCCGTCCTCCACCGAGCACGCCACCACGCTCGATGTGAAGGGCGTCGGCGTGATGCTTCGCGGCGATTCCGGCGTTGGTAAAAGCGAGTGTGCCCTCGCCCTCATCGAGCGAGGACATTCCCTCGTCGCCGACGATCTCACCGTCATCAAACTCCTCGACGAACGCGACCTCGTCGCCTCGAGTCGCCCGCTCAATCGCGGCTACATGGAGTGTCGCGGCATTGGCATCATCAACATCGCCGAAATGTTCGGCGTGAAGAGCGTGCGTGTGGAGCAACGCATCGACATGGTCGTCTCGTTGAAGGAATGGACCCCGGAGGTCGTCGAAGAACGCACGGGCCTCGAGGAAAACTTCTATGAAATCCTCGGCATGCAGCTCGCGCACGTGGAGCTCTACGTGCGCCCGGGCCGCGACATCGCGCGCTTGGTGGAAGTCGCTGCGCTCGTGCAAGCGCTGAAGAAAATGGGCCACGATCCGGCCAAGACCTTCAACGATCGCTTGATTGAGTTCATGGCGCGTCAATCCGAGGAAAAGCCGCGTGTCATCAAGCCCGTAGAGCGCTCTCGCGCCCCGTTCGAAACGTCCTGAGTTTTACCGCCAATCCAAGGCGCCCGCATCGCCTTCAGCCCATGTCCGCTTCAGGAAACGAACTGCTCAGTCGCATCGCCGGGATTGCCGACGAGCCGATCGTGCTCGCGCTCATGCGCGATTTTTATGCCGAAGAACATCTGGTCTTCGACGAGTTGATCGCCCAGCGCGCCGTGCGCGAACTCCTCGCGCAACCCCAGCTCGGATTTGTCATCCTGCTGGAAATCTCCGGCGAGGTCGTCGGTCACGCGACGCTCACGTTTGGGTTCAGTTTGGAATTCCACGGACGTTTCGCGCTTCTCGACGAACTCTACATCATCCCCGCAAAACGCGGCGGTGGACTGGGGCGTCGCGGGCTGGAAATCGCCACCGACCTCGCACGCGCGCAAGGCGTGTCTTCGCTGCGCCTGGAGGTCAACCACGCCAACGCGAGGGCGCGCTCAGTGTATCTCAAAGCCGGTTTTCAAGACGACCGCCGAGACCTGTTCACCCATTGGCTTCGTTGATTCTCCGTTTCCCATTCCTCCATGCGCCTGATCATTTTCATCTCCTCCGCTGCGATGAGTTATCTGGCGTGGTATCTAGCCGCCCCGCTCGGCTTCGTCTGGGCGTTTTTTATCAGTAGTGCAGGCGCACTATTCGGAGTTTACCTCGGCTGGAAAATCGCCCGGCACTTCGACCTTTAAACCTACGGCCGACACGCGATGCCGGCGCCGGCTTTAAGCGAGCACCAACGACGAATCCATCATGTAGGTGCGCTCGGTCTGCTCGACGACCGTGCCGATGTGCGCGGAATCGACGCTGTGCTCCACCGCATGGGCGTGCAGTTGATTCCAGGCATCGCGGACGTAACTCTGCGTGCGGCCTGCGTGATTTTGCGCCGAGTCGCGCACCCGATTCCGCAGCGGATCGAGTTCTCGCGTCAGCAGATCTTCGATCGCGGCGATCACGCGGTTGAATTCCGTCTGCGCCGAAACGGGCGGGAGGCTCGCGATCTGCGCCACGACCGCTGCGTAAGGTTCCTGCACAAGACGTGGCATCGGATCATTAAAAACCGTTTTGCCTAAAAGCTTATCGTGCTCCGCGGCGATCGCGTTGGTCGCTGCGATTTCGCCCTCAACCTTAAGCGCGGCAGCGTGAGCCGCGCTGATCGCCTGATACGTGCTCGGGGAGAACACTCCGCGCACACGATCGTAGCCCGCCGGTGCCATGTTGCGCGCCGATCCGAGCGCTTGGATAAACGTGTTGGCGTGGTCGGTAAACCGCAGGAGCGAGTGCTCCCAATCGACCGCAAAATGACCGGCCGCCAAGCCGAGACGGTATTCCTCGCAATGGGTGCGCAGCCACTTCTCCAGCATTTCCTCGGACAACGCGCGGAGGTGATCGCAGAGTTTTTTGTTCATCCGCAGCGCCTGATCGAGCGCTGTGAGATCCGCCGACGTGTCCTTCGAAGCGACCTGAAACGCGACGCGGGTTTCCTTGGGACGAAGAAAAAGAAACGGTGGCTGAGTCGCACGAACCGTCTGCAAACGCACCTGTTGCTCACGATGACTGTGTTCCAGTTCGCGGGCGCTGTGCTCGAGGTAAGCTCCGCGGACCAGCATATCTTCAAGTGCAGCAGGGATCTTGTGCACGGCTTCGGCTAGGTTGAATGAACGCATGGCTTTTACACTTTCCTTACAAAGCATGTTTCTGACCAAAGACTAGGTGATTACCCCTAATTGCTCATAAAAATCCACGCCTAGAAGAGAATTTAATGCACAGACCTTGCGCGATTCGATCCACACGAGCGTTTAGGGGATTCCCTGAAAAAGACCTGCAAGGTTGACGCGTCAGCTTGCCGGCTCATTTTCGAGACTCTTTCGTCTATAACCCAACCCACTATTCATCATGGCCTACGAACTTCCTAAACTCGCTTACGCTTACGACGCCTTGGTCCCGCACATTGATGCCAAAACGATGGAAATCCATCACTCCAAGCATCATCAGGCTTACATCACCAACGTGAACAAAGCCTTGGCTGACGCCGGCGTGAACGCCCCCGAGTGCGTTTGCGATCTGATCTCCGATCTCTCGAAGGTTCCTGAATCCATCCGCGGCGCCGTTCGCAACAATGGCGGTGGCCACGCCAACCACGCTTTCTTCTGGAAGATCATCGGCCCAGGCAAGGGCGGCGCGCCCAAGGGCAAACTCGCCGAGGCGATCAACTCCACGTTCGGCAGCTTCGACAAGTTCAAGGAAGAGTTCGCCAAGGCTGCCACCACGCGCTTCGGCTCCGGCTGGGCCTGGCTCTATGTGAACACCGACAAGAAACTGGCCGTCGGTTCGACCGCCAACCAAGACAGCCCGATCATGGGCAAAGCCGTTGCCGGTATCGAAGGCAAACCCGTCATCGCTCTCGATGTCTGGGAGCATGCCTACTACCTCAACTACCAGAACCGCCGTCCTGATTACATCACGGCCTTCTGGAACGTCGTCGACTGGGACGCCGCCGAGAAGAACTACACAGCCGCGCTCTGAGCGGGCTGAGCGTTCTCACTTCTCTTTTGGCCAAGGCCGGACCTCACAAGGGGTCCGGTCTTTTTTTAAGCAGGTTAAACGGATCCTTGGCCACAGATGACACGGATGAGCACAGATAAAAATGATCTGCGATCATCCGTGTCATCAGTGGCTAAATCAGAAGCTCGCGCTAGTAGCGC
>JBEVND010000367.1:0-7738 GCA_040508285.1 Rariglobus sp.
AAGATCCGGCACACGCGCCGGGGACGGATGAGGAAAAAATGGAGGTGTTTCGTCGCGTGCGTAACGAAATACAGCGGGTGTTCACCGCCTATGCAGAGGGACGGCGGGATCAACTCAAGGTCTCGTCAAAGAAAGGCGAGACGTGAGTGCGACGGCTTCACTGACGCAAAAATTGTCGTTCCTCGATCGCTGGCTGACCGCATGGATTTTCCTGGCGATGGTCGTGGGCGTGTCGCTGGGGCGGTTCGCGCCAATGGTGGGCGAGACTCTCACGTCGTGGAGCGTGGGCACAACATCAGTGCCCATCGCCGTGGGGCTGATTCTGATGATGTATCCGCCGCTCGCGAAGGTGCGCTACGAGGAACTGCCGGATGTGTTCCGCGACAAGAAGGTGCTCGGGCTTTCTCTGGTGCAGAACTGGCTCGTGGGACCGGTGTTGATGTTCGTGCTCGCGGCGATCTTTCTGCGGGATCAGCCGGAATATTTCATGGGTCTGGTGTTGGTCGGCATCGCGCGGTGCATCGCGATGGTGATCGTGTGGAATGATCTGGCGGGCGGGAGCCGTGAATATTGCGCGGGGCTGGTGGCGGCAAACGCGTTGTTTCAAGTCTTCGCGTTCGCGCCGCTCGCGTGGTTGTTTTTGAAAGTGCTGCCGCCGTGGGTGGGCGTGGATCTGGGGGCTCTGGATCTGTCGGCGATCACGATCGGGCGCATTGCGGGGAGCGTATTTATCTATCTGGGAATTCCGTTCATTGCGGGATGGCTAACGCGAGTGGTGCTACGGCGCGGCTCGCGGGAACGCGTGGTGTGGTTTGATGAGACATTCCTGCCGGCGATCGGACCGATCACACTCGGGGCGTTGTTGTTCACGATCGTCGTCATGTTCAGCCTGCAAGGTGAACAGGTGTTGTCGCGTCCGTTGGACGTGTTGCGCGTCGCGCTGCCGCTGGTGGTTTATTTCGGGATCATGTTTACGGCAACGTTTTGGCTGAGCGTGAAGGCAGGAGCGAATTATGCGAAGGCCGCCACGTTGGCGTTCACCGCTTCAGGCAATAACTTCGAACTGGCCATCGCGGTCGCGGTAGGCGTGTTCGGGCTTACGTCGGGCGCGGCGTTTGCGGCGGTGATCGGCCCACTGGTCGAAGTGCCGGCGTTGGTCGCGTTGGTGACGGTCGCGTTGCGCTGGAAGCGACGCGTCAGAGGCGGGGCGTGACGGGAGCGATCAGTGCGCCGCGGTCGCGTCGTGAGCGGCGGGTTTGTTGTAGAGCGCGAGGCGTTCGATGATGGCCTGGCTCTCGGGGTTGAGGCCGATGACTTCGACCTCGGCGCCCTGCTGGCGGTATTTGATCACGACCTTGTCGAGCGCGTCGATCGACGTCGTGTCCCAGAAATGCGCGTCGGTGACATCGATGGTGATTTTGCGGAGTGACTCGCGGAAATCGAAGGCGCTGGTGAAAGCGGTCGTGGAGGCGAAGAAAAGCTGTCCGCGAACCTGGTAGATACGCTCGTCGTCGCCGGGAGCGCGGAACGACGACACGTTGAGCAAGCGCGCAACCTTGGCCGCAAAGCAGAGTGCGCTGAGCAACACACCGGCACCTACTCCGAGAGCGAGGTTGTGCGTGCCCACGACCACCACCACCGTGACGGTCGTGACGAGCGTCGCGCTTTTTGGATACACGCGGATGTTTTTCAACGAGGCCCAGCTGAACGTGCTGATGGCGACCATGATCATAACGGCGACGAGTGCAGCCATGGGGATTTGCGAAACCCAGCGTCCGAGCAGCACCGCGAGAATGAGCAGGAACACGCCCGACCAAAGCGTGGAGAGGCGGCCGCGTCCGCCCGTTTTGACGTTGATGACCGTCTGGCCGATCATGGCGCAACCGGCCATACCGCCGAACAAGCCTGAAGCGATGTTGGCGATGCCTTGGCCTTTGCACTCACGGTTTTTGTTGGAGGAGGTGTCGGTGTAGTCGTCCACGATCGTGGCGGTCATGAGCGACTCAAGCAGACCGACGACCGCCATCGAGAGCGAGTAGGGGAGGATAATGAGGAGTGTTGCCCAAGTAAGCGGCAGACTGGGGAGCGAGAAACTCGGCAGGGCCGAGGGAAGTTGGCCCATATCGCCAACGGTGCGGAGGAACCCGGAGTGGGCCCAACCGAACCACATGGACAGGCCGGTTAAAACGATGATGCAGATCAACGGGGACGGAACGGCTTTGGTGAGCCGAGGAAAGCCGTAGATGATCGCGAGGCCGCCGGCGACGCAGGCATACATGAGGATTCCCTGGCCCTTGAACTCGGGGATTTGCGCCAGGACGTAGAGGATCGCGAGTGCGTTGACGAAACCGATCACCACGGAGCGCGCGACGAAACGCATGAGGTTACCGAGCTTGAGAAAACCGGCGATGATCTGAATGACGCCGGTGAGAAGTGTGGCGGCGAACAGGTATTCGATGCCGTGATCTTTGACGAGGTTGACGACGAGCAAAGCGACTGCGCCGGTGGCGGCGGAGATCATGCCCGAGCGCCCGCCAGCGAAGGCGATCACGACGGCAATACAGAATGAAGCGTAGATGCCGACCTTGGGATCGACGCCCGCGATGATGGCGAAGGCGATGGATTCAGGGATGAGCGCGAGGGCAACCACCGTGCCCGAAAGAAGATCCCGCACGGGATTGCCGAACCATTGCTGTTTGTAAGTTAAAAGGGCGGACATCGAAAATGAGTGAACGAAAAGAGTGAGGAGCTGCGTTTAATAGCTCGGACGAATCATGGGTGAAATGAGTCGCGGCGGCCTTGAAGGTGGCTCGAACGACGCGAGCTTTTATGACGATCGTGGCGTGGTGGTCGTAGTGCGAATGGCCAATCCAGGTGGCGAGAGCGTCATGGAGCCGCTGAAGCTCCCGAGTGACAAACGAATGGCAAGGCCGGTTTTGACGGAGACGGGCTTGCGATCAGCCCAAAGCGGCAAACGATAGCGGCATGATCCAGCTCGTTATTCCGCGGGGCGATTTTAAAGGCTACATCTTCGATCTCGATGGCACGCTCATCAATTCGATGCCGTTGCACTATCGCGCCTGGGACGACGCGATGCGCCAGCACGGGCTGATGGAAGTGTTGAACGAGGACTTGTTCTACTCGTTCGGCGGCGTGCCCACGGTGCGCGTGGCGGAGCTTTTTGGAGCCCATTACGGACTCACGCTGGATCCGCGGGCCGTCGAGACGACGAAGGAAAAAATGTTTCTCGAGCGCCTCAAGGCGGTGGAGCACATCGCGCCGGTGGTGGAGTTTGCGCGGCAGGTGGCGCTGACGCATCCTGTGTCGATCGCGACGGGTGGGATGCCGGAGATCGCGTTGCCGGCGATCAAGGCGGCGGGGTTGGACGATCTTTTTAAAATCGTGGTGACACCGCAGGATGTAGCCCTTGGCAGGGGCAAGCCGGAGCCGGATATGTTTTTGCTGGCGGCGGAAAAAATGGGCGTGCCGCCCGCGCAGTGTCTGGTGTTTGAAGACGCCGAGCCGGGCATCCGCGCGGCGCAGGCGGCGGGCATGCAATTTGTGCGCGTGCCGAGCCGGGTGTGACAAAAGGCTTTTGCCGGGAGGGCGAATCCGCTTGGCTGGCGGGCTCATGAAGCTGGACGCCCTCGTTAATCCCTCCGTTCTCACGCAGCCGGTCTATGAGCCGGGCAAGCCGATCGAAGATGTGGCTCGCGAGCTCGGTCTCGATCCGTCGACGATCATTAAACTGGCGTCGAACGAGAATCCATTTGGGGCATCGCCGCTGGCCAAGGCGGCTGCGGTGCGTGCGCTGGATCACGGTGAACTGTATCCAGATGGCGGATGCGTGGCGCTTCGCTCAAAGCTGGCGGCGGCTTACGGGTTGGACGCAGGGCAGTTTGTGGTGGGCAACGGTTCGAACGAGTTGATTGAGCTGCTGGGCCATGTGTTTTTGAGGCCTGGCGACGAAGTGGTCATGGGTAACCCATCCTTCGCGGTTTATAAACTGGTGACGCTTCTCTTTGGCGCGAAGCCAGTCGAGGTGCCGCTGGTCAACCATACGCACGACCTGGCTGCGTTGGCGGCGGCGGTGACCCCGCGCACGAAACTTGTTTTTGTGCCGAGCCCAAATAATCCGATGGGCACGGCGAATACCGAGGCGGAGTTGCTGGCGTTTGCACGCTCACTGCCGGAGCACGTGGTGTTCGCCTACGATGAAGCGTATGCAGAGTTTCTCGATAATCCGCCCGATTTGCGCCCGCTGATCCGGGAAGGTCGCAAGGTCGTGTGCCTGCGGACGTTTTCGAAGATCTACGGGTTGGCGTCGTTGCGCGTTGGATACGGCTACGCTGCGCCGGAACTGGCCGCGTTACTCAATCGAGTGCGTCAGCCGTTTAACGTGAACGCGATCGGTCAGGCAGCGGCGATCGCGGCGCTGGATGATCGTGAATTCGTGACGAATTGTGCGCGGGAAAATCGCGCGGGGCTGGCGCAGCTCGAAGTGGGTTTCAAGGCGCAGGGCCTGGAAATCGTGCCGAGCGTGGCGAACTTCATTTTGGTTAAAGTTGGCGATGGCGCCCGCGTGTTCGGCGAGTTGCAAAAACGCGGTGTGATCGTCCGCCCGATGCGGCCTTACGGTATGCCGGAATGGTTGCGTGTCACCGTGGGCACGCCGGCGCAGAATGAGCGTTTGTTGAAGACGCTCGCCGACGTGCTGCGCGGTTAAGCCGCGCGAATTGGAATGCCGATCGCTTAAGAGCCGGACCGCACGGACGTCGGCGTGAGCGTTGACTGGATGTCTTGCAGCAACGCCGTGCGATCCGGTGCGAACAGGAAGAGGTCACTGCCCAGTTTTCGATAAGCTGTGCGGAGCACTTCCTGTGAGGGCCGGCGCATGGAGAGGAGCTTGCGAACGTTGCCGGCGAGGGGCGGCGTGTTGTTCATTTCCAGATCGAGTTGGATGAGGCCGGTGAGTGCGGCTTGGTTAAGCGCGTCGGACTGGACGGCTTGGTCGAGCACCTGGCGGGCTTGTGATTTGGCGCCGACGGAGAGGAGGCGTTTGGAAACGGCGATCAAGTTGTCCGCACGCACGTTGGTCTGCGTGAGAAAATTATTGAGGAAGAGCTGGGCGGCTTCGGCATCGCCGAGCCCATACTGGGCGATGGCTTGAAGGCCGTTGAAAACCGAGTAGTAGCGTTTGCCCCACTCGGGGTTGTCCTTGAGAAGCTGACGAACCATCTCGAGGGCGGCTTGGTATTGCTTCGAGACAATATTCGCCTCGACGGTCATGAGGGCTGCGCCTTCCCAGTTGAGATTCTGAGCTTTGGTGTATTCGTAAATGCGAAGGGCGAGGGCGGCATCGCCGGTGTTGGCCGCGAAATCGGCGAGGGCTAGCAGGGCGTTGGCATCTTTGGAGAAATCGCGGAAGATTTCTTCGACGTTGGATTTCACCGCCGCGGTATCGCCCTCCTTTTGGTAAGCGTAAAGTTGGTCGATGCGGGCGCGGGCGTTGCGAGGATTGGCGAGAGCACGAACGAAACTTTCGCGACGGGCGTCGCTGTCGCGGCCGGCTTCGCGAAGGTAGGTGACGGTCTGGACGTAGATTTCCTCGTCGTTGGGGAGTTCGCCGGCGAGCGTGCGCAGGCGGTCGATCGCGAGTTCCTTTTCGCCTTGGTCCCAGTTGAGGCGGGCGATCAGGAGGCGACCATCTCGGGAGCTTTCGAGCTGATAGCGGCGCAGGATGTTTTCGGCTTCATCGTAGTTACCGCGAAAATAACAGGCAGACGCTGCGGCCAGCGCGACGAGTTGGTTGCGCGGGGTGATGGCGGTATCGTTGCCGAGGAGCTCCTTGTAGTAGGCGAGCACTTGCTGGTCTTCCTGCTGCTGCAGAAGGAACGAGAAGAGCGTTTTCAGGTAGTCGCTATCGGTCTTGTGGTAGGCAAAACCATCGAGAAGCGTCTGACGGGCAAGGTCAGGACGACGATACATGTAGCTGTAGAACTGGGCGAGAAGCAGGCGGCCGTCTTTGTTGGCGGGCGCCTTGATGAGACCGAGGCGAACCAAATAAAAGGCCTCGCGAAACTTTTGTTCTTTGAGCGCGGCCTGGCCGTTTTTGATGAGAAAATCTCCTTGGGCGATCTGATGTGTGTCCCAGCGCCATGGGAGAAAAAGCATGTGGGTGAACTTTACTTCGGAGAAATGGCGCCGATATTTAAAAAAAACATACGCAGCGGACGCAGCGCCGATCCAGCCTAGCAGCGCGAGCATAACCAACGTGACCACCATGCGCTTCCAGTAAATCTGCACCTGCCATCCATGTGATTTACGACGCAGCGAAAAAGGGGCGAAGCGCTTCAGGCCTGTCGGCGCGGCTGGCGCTTGGTTCAACTGCTTGAGATTGTCAGCGTTCTGAAATTGCTCGGTCATGGGATATCTTTCAGTCGGGTAAAATAAAGGGTGATCGCACTCGCACGCAGGAGCTAAAATCCTTGCATCCGAAATTGGGTTGCATCTTCTTTGGCTGGCTGTCGTCTGTGACGGCAAATTTCCAAAGCGAATCTAAACAAGCACTCTTGCGCTCGGGCCTATTTTAGCAACACCCTTCGTTGATACCTCTTAATGTCGGTTGCCGTGTGGACAGGTCGCACTTCAGCTGATTCAGTCGCCCACTAATCTCGTATCCGTTGAATTCACACATGAAGAACATCGTCCGTAATCTTACCCTCTTGAGCTGCGTCGGCAGTTCAGCCTTTGCAGCTCCGTTTCTCGCCATTGGCGATAACGCCGAGCTTTTCGTGACCGCCGATGCATCTGCATCCTACAACGATAACATTCTTCTGGCCCCCTCCGGCTCTGAACTCGAAGACGAAATCTTCGCCTTCACCCCTGGCTTCGACCTCCAGTTCGGCAAGGACTCCCTAATCAAGGGCAGCCTCCTCGGAACTGCTCGTCTGACCAGCTATTCCAACAACACCAATCTGAACAACCAGCTGCTGGGCATCAATGGCCTCTCCAGCTACGACAACGGTCAGCTCAAGCTGAACGCCCACGCATCGTTCAACGAGCTGGATCAGCCGACCGTCGACGTCCTTCCGACCGCCGGTCGTTTGGTTGAGCGTCACGTTACTGCCGCTGGTTTCGATGGCGAGCTTGGCCTCTCCGAGAAGATCAGCATCGGTTCTGGTTTCGGCTATAACTACGTCGACTACAAGGAAGCCGGCTTCGTTGGCCAGAAGGACTACACCGTTCCGGTTAACGTCTATTACGAGCTGACTCCCAAGGTTGATGTGAGCGCCGGTGTCCGTTACACCCGTTCTGATCTCGAAAACGGCATCAGCTACGATGCTTACTACTACAACGTGGGTGCCCGCGGTTCCTTCACCCCCAAGCTCTCCGGTGGTTTCAGCGTCGGTTACAACACCCGTAACGCCAGTGCCGGTCCGGATGATGATGATTCGATCGGTGCAGATGCATCGCTCGCTTACGCCTACTCCGAGAAGACCCAGTTCACCCTCGGCCTGGCTCGTAACTTCAATAACGCCGCTGCCGGTGGTGCTTCCTACGAAAACACCCAGATCACCTTGGGTGCAACGACTGCTCTCACCGTCGACTGGAGCCTGAATGCTTCCCTCAACTATCGTGATCTTGATTACCTTCTCTCTGGTCGCTACGATGACTACATAGAGGTTGTCGTGTGTGCGCGTTACATCATTATCGAGTTCCTCAGCGCCAACCTGTC
>JBEVND010000464.1:0-5903 GCA_040508285.1 Rariglobus sp.
ATGATCGGATGGCGGTCAGCGCCAACAATGCGGCGACCATGGTTGCGATGAATTTGGGCGGCATAGTAAAATTAGGTGAGGCTAAATTCGCGCGGAAATTATTAGGGTCAACTAATATTTATTGATCAGGTTATTTCCTTGGGTTGCCTGCGCTGCGACAAGAGGAGCAAAATCTTCGACATTTAGGGTGACGTGCTTTCTCTTTTCCCTTCCGCACATGAAGAACTTCTACATCACGACCGCGATCGACTACGTGAACGGTTCGCCACACCTAGGCCATGCCTACGAAAAGGTGCTGACGGACGTTATTGCCCGTTTTCGACGTCTGATGGGTGACAACGTTTATTTTCTCACCGGCGTGGACGAGCACGGCCAGAAGGTGCAGCAAAGCGCCAAGAAAAAGGGCATCCCACCTCAGCAGTTCTGCGACGAGGTGTCCGAGGAGTTTCGCGCGCTCTGTAAGAAGCTGAACATCTCCAACAACGACTTTATCCGCACCACCGAGGAGCGCCACAAGAAGGTCGTTCGCCAATTGCTCCAGCAGCTGTTCGACAAGGGTGAGATCTACAAAGCCGAATACAAGGGCTTCTACTCGACGCGTCAGGAGCAGTTTCTTCAGGACAAAGATCGTAATCCTGACGGCACCTGGCCCGAGCTTTTCGGAGAAGTCACCGAGATCACCGAGTCCAACTACTTCTTTAAGCTTCAGCAGTATCAGCCGTGGCTCGTCGATCATCTCAAAGCCAACGAGAACTTCGTTTTCCCGCGTTACCGCCAGAAACAGGTGCTCGAATTTCTCTCCGAGCCGCTGAATGACCTGTGTATTTCGCGGCCAAAAGAGCGCCTCGAATGGGGTATCACGCTGCCCTTCGATGAGAATTTTGTGACCTACGTCTGGTTCGACGCGCTGGTGAATTACTACACCGCCGTCATCGACAAACCCGAGTTTTGGCCGGCCGATTTTCACGTTATCGGCAAGGATATCCTCGTGCCCCCGCACGCCGTTTACTGGCCGATCATGCTCAAGGCCGCCGGCATCGAGCCGCCGAAGACGCTCCTCGCGCACGGTTGGTGGTCGATCAACGGCAGCAAGATGTCCAAGAGCACCGGCAACTTCGTCGATGCGGCCGAGTTTGCCGATAAATACGGTGTCGATGCGCTGCGCTACTTCATGATCCGCGAGATGAGCGTGGGTCAGGACAGCGACTTTTCGCTCAACCAATTTCTCGCACGCTACAACGCCGAGCTCGCCAACAATCTGGGCAACCTCGTCAACCGAGTGCTGAACATGACCACGCGTTTCAGCGCAGGCGTGCTTCCCGCGGCTGAGGTTTCCGAGCAGCCCGAACAAGACCTGCAGGCGCTCTGGACCAAGACGCGTGACGAGGTGATCACGTTGCACGAAGGCTTCCAGTTCCACATCGCGCTGGAGCGCACCTTCGCGTTCGTCACCGCGACCAATGCTTACATCCAGACGCGCGCACCATGGACGCTCGCGAAGTCTGCCGAGCCGAAGGACGCCGTGCTCTTGCGCACGACGCTCGCAACCATCGCCGAGGCGCTTCGCCTTGGCGTGACGTTGCTTCAGGCCGTCATGCCCGGCACCACGGAAAAGATCCAGGCGGTGCTCGGTTACACGCCCGGCGCAGTTTGGAAGGACGAGCTCGTGTGGGGCAATCGCCTCACCGGTTCGAAAGTCGCCGAGACGGCGATCCTCTTCCCGCGTCCGCAAGTCGAGACCAAGGCCGTCTAATCCACGTTCTGCACGTTCTCGTTCTTCCTTAATCTTTATCCTTCGGAGGTCTGCTCCGTGCGGAGCGGTTATTCCGAGGATGAGGATGAAGAGGAACGATGAGCAAAGCGGCGCCCGCCATGACCATCCTGCCGATCAATCCTGCGGAGAACGCTTCGCCCGAAGCGTTGGTGGCATTCTTGCGTCAGTGCCGCGACACCGCGCGATCCGATGGACGTGCCCGCTTGGTCAGCATTTCGCTCAAGGTCGGCGCATTGGATCCGTTGGCGGTCCTCGAAGGGATTTTCGAAGCTGGCGAACTACATTTTTACGCCGAGCGCCCGAATATTCAGACCGCGATCGCGGGTGCCGAAGCGGTGCTGGTGCACGAGTCTTCCGGACCGGAACGCTTTGCCAGGGCGCAGGATTTCATGGACGACGTGCTCGCTCGCACGATTGCCGTGGGCGATGTGGACGCGCCGTTTGGCGGCCCTCATTTTTTCGGGGCATTCACGTTTCTCAACGACGTGGAAGCCGGCGAACCGTTTCCCGCAGCTCGCTTCTTTGTGCCGCGCTGGCAGGTCGCGCGGGCGGGCGAGGTCACGACGGCGGTGGCCAATCTGCTCGTCGAACCCGACGCCGATCTCACCATGCTGGCCGGTCGGGTGTGGCGTGCGCATAGCAAGTTCAAGCACTTCGATTACGGGTCACATCCCTCGGTGGCGACGGCATCTGCGCAGGAGATCCGTGGTGAATTTAAAACGACCGAGGTCGGCGATTATCGCGCGGCGGTGGCCGGCGGTTTGGCGACCATTGCTGAAGGCTCACTCAAAAAAATCGTGCTCGCGCGCGCTCAGGACATGCGTGCGGCCGCACCGTTGCACCCATTGCGTTTGTTGAACGGCCTGCGCGAACGGTTTCCCGACTGCTACAGTTTCTCGGTGGCGAACGGGCAGGGGCACAGCTTCATCGGCGCCAGCCCCGAGCGACTCGTGCGGGTGAGCAAGGGCGTGCTCGAAACGGAAGCACTGGCCGGTTCCGCCCGACGCGGTGCCGGTGCGGGTGAGGACGCTGCCTTGGGCGCGGCCCTCCTCGGTAGCGAGAAGGATCTGCGTGAACATCGGCACGTGCTTGATTCCATCGTGCGCCGGTTGGCACCGTTAGGCCTCCAGCCGCAATTTCCCTCGACGCCCGGCCTGCGCAAGCTGGCCAATGTGCAGCACCTGCACACGCCGGTTACCGCCGAGCTTCCTTCGAGTATCCACTTGTTGGATGCGCTGGCTTGTTTGCACCCGACCCCAGCGGTCGGAGGTTCGCCGCGCGACGAGGCGGTGGCGCGCATTCGCGGACTGGAAGGGTTCCCTCGCGGCCTTTACGCAGGTGCGATCGGTTGGTTGAACTCACGGGGAGGCGGCGAATTTTTGGTGGGCATCCGTTCGGCCCTGATCGCGGGCGAAACGGCGCGTGTTTATGCGGGCGCGGGCATCGTGGAGGGCTCCGATCCCGAGCGCGAGTATGCCGAGACCGAGCTCAAGTTCCGCGCGATGCGCGACGCGTTGATGGCTTGAGCTCAGGCGTCACTGCCGATGGTTCACTCCTTCACGGCGCCTTTTTGGGCGTTAAGCGAGTCTGGCGCTTGACGAGACCGGTGCTTGTGGAAACCCCTTGAGGCATGAGTGACACCGCGCCTGACCAGAATTTTATCAACTACAAGAAAGCCGAGAAGCAGGCCCTTGAGATTGTCGCCGCCATGAAGACGGCGAGTGCCAACAAAGTAGACATCGAACTCGCCTTGCTGGTGGCCGTTTTCGAACTTCACAAAGACACGGTTCCGTCGGCGACGATCGCCTCGATCATTCAAGGGCACTTGAAGCAAATCGTGCCACACTACGCCTCCAAGGCGTTGCCCAAGTAACTGCGCGCGGCGGCTCAATTGACCGGACGCAGCGGCCGCAGTCGGGATGAGACGGGCTAGACTTTCTTGAGTTTCCATTTGCCCTGCCGGAAAAGCACGAGGCTCCACAGGGCGAGCACCGAGAAGGAAATCGGCACGGCGATATAAACCCCGAGCGGGCCGAGGCCGCCGAGAACGGCGAGCACCCACGCGAGTGGAATCTGGCCGAGCCAGAAGCAGAAAAAGTTGAGTCGGGTGGGCGTCCACGTATCGCCCGAGCCGTTGAACGTGGCCTCCATACACATGCCGGCGGCGTAGAGCGGAAAGGCGAGGCTCACGATCCATAGCGCTTGGGACGCTTGTTTGAGAACCTCCGGGTCTTCCGTGAAGAAACTAGCAAGAGGGCGGGCGAATGCGACAAACAGCGCACCGATCACGCCAAGGAAAAGCATGTTATAGCGCGTGGCGATTTTGACGGCGGCTTCGGCGCGCTCCGGTTTACCCGCGCCAAGATTTTGTCCCACGAGCGTCGCGCCCGCGTTGGCCAGACCCCACGCAGGCATGAGGGCGAACACAACGATGCGGATGGCGATGGTGTAACCGGCGAGGGTGACGTTTCCGAAAACTGCGAGGATTTTGAACAACCCGACCCAGCTCGTCGTGCTGATGAGAAGCTGCGCGATTCCGTTGCCTGATGTTTTCAAGACACCGCCCATCACGCTCCAGTCAGGTTTCAAATCCGCCAGATGCACACGCACGCGACCGGGTTTCCCCGTGAGGTGCCAGAGCTGATAAGCAACGCCGATACCACGACCGATGTTGGTCGCCACGCCGGCACCAGTGACACCCATCTCGGGGAATGGACCCCAGCCAAAAATAAGACACGGATCGAGGACGATGTTAATGGCATTGGCCAACCACAGCGTGCGCATAGCGATGACGGCATCACCTGCGCCGCGAAACACCGCGTTGATGAGGAAAATGAGAAACACCGTGGCGTTGCCGCCGAGCATCACGCGCGCGTAACCAGTGCCGAGCTGCACGATGTCGTCGTCCGCGCCCATCAGGCGCAGGACGTCGTCGGCGAAAAAGCCAAGCACCACTCCGAGTCCGGCGGAGATCGTGACGCCAAGGAGTATGATCTGCCCGGCGGCTTGGGCGGCACGCCGGGGATCTTTTTCACCGATGCGCCTCGCGACGATGGCGGTGGCCGCAAAGGAAATGCCGATGGCGACCGCGTAGATCAACGTCATCACAGACTCGGTGAGGCCGATCACGGCGACAGCGTTCTTACCTAATTTTGAAACCCAAAAAACGTCACCGATGGCGAAGAACGATTCCATCAACATCTCCAGCACCATCGGCACGGAGAGCAGCAGCACGGCCCGGTTAAGCGTGACCGCGGTGAGGTCGTGTTCTTCGCCTTTAAGCGCTTGCAGGATACTTCGCCATAACGAGACGGCCGGAGCGGGCGCAGGCAGTGCGGGGTCGGACATAGCGCCGGTGAAGGTCTCAGACCGCCCGCCGGGCTCAAGCCGACAATTGGGCGCGGGTCCAAGACCCTTCGCGGGCGAATCGATTTACCGGCGACTTCCGGGCCATTGGTCCGAGCGTGTCCAGAACGCGTCCTGACGACCGCCGTAGTAGTCCGACAGCACCGCATCCATGACAGTTGATGTGCGGCGTGCGCTCTCTCCGGTGCTGGGGCATACGCCACGGCCGAGCAGAGTGTCCACGATGGTTTGGATCAACGGTTGCTGGACGTGCGCGGGATTGGGGCGGTCAAAGGTTTCGACGCCCGCACGTGTTTCCAAGCGGATCGGTTCGTTGCCGAACGTGGAGAAAACCAGCCGGCCTTTCGTGCCCGCGATAATGATTTCGTCCAGGCTCATCGCGCCCGCAAAATCCCACAGTCCAACGCCAGGCACGCCGTCGCGAGTGACGAAGCTCATACTCACACCGTCCTCCACCGGAAGAGGAGTTGCCCGGTTGGTCGCGTGCCCCTGAACGCCGGACAACGGTCCCACCAGATGATCGAGCAGGTCGAGCGTGTGTGAAGAGAGGTCGAGGAAGAGACCGCCGCCGGCGTTGTTGGCATCAAGGCGCCACGGCGGATTGAGCGGATCGATGATGACTGGTGGAGGGCAGGCGAAGTGAGTTTTGATACTCGTGAGCGTGCCGATGGCGCCGGCTGAAATCAGTGAAGCCGCCTGGGTAAAACGCGGTAGGCAACGCCGGTAATAGGCCACGAATACGGGCACGCCGGCAGCCTTGAAC
>JBEVND010000492.1:0-5251 GCA_040508285.1 Rariglobus sp.
TGTCCGTCGCTTTCTCGCCTGCCGCGTCTATCAAGGCCCCCGCCTATCGCGTCACCGCGGTCGCAGCCGGCTCCGGCGAAGTCCTGAAAACCTGGGAAAACACCCTCTCCGGCTCCAGTCCTCAAACCATCTCCATCGATCTCGCCGGCATCACCGCCGGTGCCGTCCGCCTCAGTGCCGAACTCCTCTCGGATAACCGCCCCTTGGATCGTGCCGAACAGCTTGTCGGCCTGATTCCGCCCGCCACCACCGTCCAGACCAAGCCCGACCCTTCCGCCGACTGGCGCAAGCTCGCCGAAGGAAAATCCCTCATCTACGTCGGCATGAACAAGGGTCCGCTCAAAGACCCCGCCACGCGCATCGCCAAGGTCAAAGAACTGCTCAATGAAGCGAGCGCCGTCAGCAACCTCATCGAATACGAATTCAACTGGGCCCACGTCGAACCCATGCCCGGAGTCTTCGACTGGTCCGAAATCGACGCCGTGGTCGATTACGCCAAACAAAAAGGCCAGTCCGTCCTGCTCTGGCCCACGTTCATCGGCGGCGAACCGGAATGGATTCCCCCCTATTTCCAGCGCCTCGCCGACGGCACGGTCTCCGGCACGCGTTCCTACCTGTTCCAAGGCGGACGCATCAACTACTGGCACTCGCCCGAACTCAAGGAACACATCCTCCGCCTTTGCCGGGCCATGGCCCTTCGCTACCGCGGCAACCCGACCGTCCACGGCTACTACCTCATCGTCGAACACGGCGGCGACAACCCGTGGTTCGGGTTCTTCCCCGGCTACGAACCGGAGACCCTCGCCGACTACCACGCGTATCTAAAAAACAAATACCCGACAATCGCCTCCCTCGGCTCCGCCTGGGGCCGCCCCGTCGCCGGCTGGGACGTCGTCTCCGTGCCCGCCCCCGAAGCCTCGGACCGCGAACGTCTCGACTGGAACCAGTTCCGCCGCTCCCGCCTCGGCGACTTCTTCGTGAAGGCTGTGCGCGAAATCCGCGCCCTCGATCCTTACAAACTCATGATGATCTATACCGGCGCGGCCGACGGCGACTCCGCCGTCGAACTCGCCAAGCTCGGCACGATCCTCGCAGACGGCGGCGCCGCATCCCCCATCGCCGGCGGCCCCACCACGATGGGCTACGCCGCCGCCGGACTCGGTCGCCGCACCGAAGAGATCTCCGTCGGCCAATGGGGCGTCCTGTTCCCCACGCAGCTCGATGCCACGCTCTTTAACCTGACCCTCGGCGGCGGCCGCAACGCCAATGCCAAGATGTTCTTCACGCCCGGCAAGCCCTTCTCCGAGCTCCGCACACCTCGGATCGCTCTTGATCGGTTCCTGCGCTTCATCCCGATCTGGCAGGCCCTCGCCCCCACCGAGCCCATGCCTTGGGAGGCCTTCATGCTGAAGGACGTTCCCGCCTCCATGCTGCTCACCAAGTCCACCGCCGGCTTCGACGATGCTCACGCCAACATGGTGGCGCTCGACTCGCACGTGCTCACCCCCGCGGTGCCCATGTCACTTGCGAAACAGGGCAAGCTCCTCTTCCTCCAGCCCCGCTTCACCTCCTACGAAACCGGCATGCACGACGAGATCGCCGACTACGTGAAATCCGGCGGCACGCTTGTCCTTTGCGCCAACTCCGCCCGCTTCAGTCCCGATCTCCCCGACGACGACTGGGTGCTCCTCAAACGTCTCGGCATCGCCCCGCCCGTCGGAAAACTCCTCCGCTCCGGCGCCCTCTCGGCGCGCTCCGACGCCGGCACGTTTAGCCTCCGCGATGCCTGGCGCGCGCCCGAATCCGACGCGACCGTGCTCGCCACCTTCGAAGCCACCGGCACGCCCGCCATCACCCGACATCGCGTCGGCAAAGGCACCGTGAACCTCATCTGGACCAATGCCATCATCCCGCCCTCCGAAGGCGGCGGCCATCCGTTCTTCCGCGAGCTCGCCGACGCGGCCGGCGTCGCCCGCCACTCCGACGCCAGCATCCCGCAGCTGTGGACCAACCTCCTCCGCAACCGCGAAACCGGCGACCACTACGGCACCGTTTACCACGCCGTCTTGAACAAGCCCAACGCTCCCGCCGTCACCGGTGCCACGCTCTGGAACGTGCCGCCCGGCGACTACGCCGTGACCGAACTGATCAGCGGCCGCGACCTCGGTGTGAAAAGCGCAAAAGAACTCCGCGTGACCGGCCTTGAGACCTCCCTCGGAGCGCTCGAGGTCGCGATTTATCATTTCAAAAAACGTTGATCCACCCCACCCGGCGCAACCGCCGCCATCCTATTTTAACATGACCACAGGCCATTCATTTTCCTCCGGTGACGGAGAGTTGTTATGCACGTTCAATGCCTCCGGCTTCGTGCTCCGGCGCGCCTCGAATCGCGAGCTGCTCATCCGCGCAAACCGACCCGAGCTGTTCATTCCCGTGATCGACGGCGAACCCGTGCCCGCCCGGCTCACCGGCGTGGAACGTCACGAAGGCCTGGTGTGCGCGCGTTACGCCACACCCGAAACCTCCGCCGTGCGCGACCTCATTCTCTACATTGAAACGCGCCGCGATTCGTTCGTCATGTGGACGGAGTTCACGCTTGCCCGAGCCTGCCAGCTCAACGCGCTCGACCTCTTCCCCGCGGGCACCGGCGTGAATTTCTACGACCTGGTCAACTTCCGCAACCGCCACCGCACCGAGCGCACCTGGCCGGAACTCATCCTCGGCAACCCCGTGGACACGTCCACCTACTCCGACGACTGGCAATTCGCCCCGCATCCCACGGCCTTCATTCTGCGCAAAGGCGCCCTCTCCCTCTTCACCGGCTTTCTCGATCTCCAGCCCAGCTTCGGCATGCGGTTCAAATCCGCGCGCAACCGTATCGAGCACTGGCGCCTCGACTTCGGTCCGCAACCCCACGGCCTTTCCCTCGCCGCCGGAGCCTCGTTCCGCAGCGGACGCCTCCGGCTCGCCTGGAGTGAAAACCTCGAACCTCACGACCTGTTTCTTCAACACGGCCGCGTGCTGGTGGAAGAAGGCTCCGTCGCCGACCCCGCCGTCAAACGCCGTTATGACTGGTGGCGCGAGCCGCTTTATTGCACGTGGGGCGACCAGACGTTGCTGGCCGACCGGGAAGCCGAGACCGATCTCCTCAATCAGACCGTCGACAAAGTCGCCCCCATCATTGCCAAACTCGACGAAGCCCTCGTCCGCCGCACCGTCTCCGTCATCCGCCGCGAGCACCTCCCGGTGCGCACCCTCCTCTTGGATGAAGGCTGGAACGTCGCCCGCGGTGACTGGCGGCCGCACCCGCAGCGCTTTCCCGACCTGCGCGGCCTCGTGGACGAACTTCACGCGCAAGGCTTCAAAGTCATGATCTGGTGGAGCTGGGCCGAGATCGCCGCCCATGCCGATATCCCCGCCAACGAACTCGCCGGCGGCGGCTGGCTCAACAAACACCGCAGCCGCTGGCGCGACTACTCAGACCCGCACATCCAAGACACCTACCTGAAGCCGCTCTTCCGCAAACTCTTCTCCTCCGATCCCGATTGCTACGACCTTGACGGCGTGAAGACCGATTTCCTGGCCGACAAAATCCACCCCGAGACCCCGCTCGGCGATCCATCGTGGCGCGGCGAAGAGATCTATTTCCAAAAGCTGACCGGCCTCTTCTACCGCGAGATGTGCCGTCACAAACCCGACGCCCTCCACCTCGGTTGCGCCGGCAACTACTGGCTCGCCGAATTCATGGACCTCAACCGCACCTACGACGTCCACTCCTCCAACTGGCGCGAACACGAGGAACGCGCCCGCATGCTCCAATGCACCGCTCCCGGCGTGCCCGTGTCCTACGACATGATGAATTTCACGGAAAACACGGACCGCTACTTCGCGTCCGCCCGCGATCTCGGCGCCGCCATCGAGATCGGCAACATCCTCATGCAAAGAAAAAGCCTGTTCTCATCCGTCACCCCCGCCGACGACGCCCTGTTCGATCTTCTCCGCGCCGGCTGCGCACTCACCTCCCCCGCACGCAGTTTGCCCCCGGTCTTGCACCCCATCGCCGCGGGCTGACAACCGCCAACCACGCAGCCGAACGCACTTTGCCTTTGATTACATCAGCCGCGAAGTCATCCCTTGGACGACGTAACGATCCCGATGTTTCCGTCGTCTGACCTTGCCGGACACATGGGGGATTCCCACCCCTGCCCCATGTCCAACGACGCCCTCCTCTTTTGGGAAAAAATCATCCGTCAGCACGGCCGCAAAGCGGGGGATTCACGTCATCTGGCCAAGGACGTTTTGCGCGGTAACGCCGAGTGGATCGTGTTCGGCGCGGAGTATCATCCGCCCGGCGACCGCTACCGCTGGAACGGACTCGAACGCGGCACGCCACCGAGCAAACGATGGACCGCATTTCAATGGACGCTCGAGGGCGAAGGCCAGGTGCGCGTCGGAGACCGCATCTACCGGCAAACCCCGGGAAATGCTTTCGCCGTGCAGGTCCCTTCCGACCACGAATACCGCATCCCGGCCGAAAGCCCCGGTTGGAAATTTCTCTTCTTTCGCATCGACGACCCCTGGATCACCGACCGCCTCGGCGAGGAGTTGGACAAAGTGGACCGTGTCTTCGAGCTGCCCCTCGACAGCCGCTTCGCGACCGAGACGGTGCATTTTTTTCAGCAAGCGTTCCGCGACGAGTTTCAAGATCCGCTCGAAGCCGACCAGGCCACGCTCGCTTGGATGGTCGGCCTGCGCCGTCACATCCGGCACATTCTGCATCCGCACGACAGCCGCATGGAGATTCTCGAGCTCGCCAGCGACTTCTACGAAAAAAACAAAACCCGTTCCTTCGGCGTCGAAGACTTCGCCGCCGTGCTCGGCGTCAGTCGCGTGAGTGCCAGCATCCGCTTTCAGAAACTAACCGGCAAAACCCTCGCCGCCTACTTCCTCGAACTGCGCCTGCGCGACGCGATCACTCTCCTCGGGCGCGGCGAGAAACTCGACGTCATCGCGCAGGAGACCGGCTTCTCCGACGCCAATCATTTCTGCAAGGCCTTCAAACGTGCATACCAGACCACCCCCGGCCGTTTCCGCAGCCTGCTCGGCACCAAAACGCTACGCTGACTGCAGCTTAACAAATAGACGATAGCGGAAACACCCGGCGGATATACGCACGGCGCAGGTGTCGGCTATGATGAAGGGTAAGCGCCCCACCCCTCATTATCCCCATGAATAAAAATCTGCTTAGATC
>JBEVND010000031.1:0-3686 GCA_040508285.1 Rariglobus sp.
GGCTTCATTTTTGAAGACCGCATCACCGCAATGTCCGACGTCAGCGGCGCGCTCGGCTGGAAACTTACTCCTGCCAAATTCCAGGAACTCCGCGCCCACCCCTGCGTCGCCGGCGTGCAACTTGAGACCAAACACCTTGAGATCGCTGACGACCGCAAATGGAAGAAACGCTAGGATCCGAAGGCCACGCCATAACGTTGTGCCGTTGAATTTCCTCCGTGACGTCTGACACCTCTGTGTAACTCTCCCCTCCTCGATCTTCCGCCGATTCTTCGATTTTTCATTCCATGTCCGACTCCGCTCTCATTAACCGCGCCACTCTGATCATCGACCAAGTAACGGCCGAGAAACCCGCCGACTACGTCCTGCGCGGTGTGCTCGGGGCCGACCGGGAGCTCGATCCCGCCGACAAACGCGACATCTCACGCGCCGTTTTCATCTACTACCGCTGGCTCAACTGGCTCGATAAAGCCGCGCCCACCCAAAGCCGCCTCGCCTCCGCCCTCGACCTGCAACGCAAGTTCGACGCCGACCCGTCTTATTTCAAATTCGAAGCCCTCGCCGCACGCGCGGTTCCCGAGTGGCTGAAATCCGAGATTGATCTCACTCCCGAATACCTCCGACACCTGCAGACCGACGCCGCGCTCTGGATTCGCGTTCAAAAGGAATTTGCCGCCGCCCTCCCCCGCTCGCTGGGCAACCTCACGCCGGCCGCCACGCCGCTGGTGCCCGACGCGCTTCGAGGGACCACGCTGCGCTACACCGGCCAGACCGATCTCTTCAGGACCTCCGAATTCCACCAAGGCGTTTTCGAGATCCAGGACCTCGCGTCACAACTTGTTGGATACGCCGCCAATCCCAAAGCGGGCGAAACCTGGTGGGACACCTGCGCCGGTGAAGGCGGTAAAACGCTCCACCTCGCCGAGCTCATGGAAGGCAAGGGTCTCATCTGGGCCAGCGATCGCCACACCGGCCGCATCGCCACCCTGCGCAAACGCGCCGGCCGCGCCCAGGTCTTCAATTACCGCGCCGTCACGTGGAATGGCGGCCCTTTCCGTCCCACCAAGACCAAGTTCGACGGTATTCTCATCGACGCCCCGTGCAGCGGCGTCGGCACCTGGCAGCGCAATCCCCACGCGCGCTGGACGACTACGCCGACCGATGTCAGCGAGCTCGCCGAGATCCAGCTCCAGCTCCTCAACCACGCCGCGCCCGCCCTCAAGCCCGGCGGTCGTATCGTTTACGCCGTCTGCACGCTCACCAAGAGTGAAACCACCAAGGTCGCCGATGCGTTCACCGCCGCGCACCCCGAGCTCATTCCTGATTCCGTCCTTGGCCAGGGCCCGCAACTGCACCTCTGGCCCCACGAGCTCAACGCCAACGGCATGTTCATCGCCGCGTGGAAAAAGAAGGCCTAAGAATCCGCACGCACAGACACGGAGCACACCGCGTCCTGCGCCCCGTCATTCGATCTCTGCATTCTCCGCGTCTCTGTGGCTAAAACTCAGAAAATCTCCGCCGCCACCGTTCGCGACAACTTCAACGATCCTGTCGCCGTCGTCCACTACGCACGTGCTGCGCATTCGCTCGGCCTGTGGAAATCCGAACGTCAGCTCATCGAGCGGTTCTTCCCCGACAAATCCGCCCGCCTCATCGAAGCTGGCTGCGGCGCCGGGCGGGTGACGATCGGCCTGTGGGAACTGGGCTATCAAAACCTCGTCGCCTTCGATTTCGCCGAAGAGCTCGTTGATCAAGCCCGCGCCCTTGCCGAAGAACGCGGTGCTGCGATTTCCATACACCACGCCGACGCGACTACACTCGCCAAGTCGCCGCTGGCTTCGGGGCCCCTTTTCGATGGCGCCCTCTTCATGTTCAACGGGCTGATGCAGATCCCCGGTCGCGCCCATCGCCGCCTCGCTTTGCAAAACCTCGCGGCCGTCTGCCACGAGGGCGCACCATTGATGTTCACCACGCACGATCGCGATCATTCCCGCGTCGAACGCGCCTCGTGGAGACTCGAAGCGTTACGCTGGGAGCAGGGCCAACAAGACCCGCGCTTGGTCGAGTTCGGCGACCGTTATTTCGAAGACGATGTCGGTCGCACGTTCATGCATTTGCCTGACCGCACCGAGATTCTTGAAGACCTCGCGGCGACTGGCTGGACGCACGAATTCGACCACATGCGCCGCGAACTCGGACGTGAGTCCCGTGCGGTCGTCGACTTCTCCGACGAGTGTCGCTTCTGGGTCGCCCGCCGCGCCTGATTTGCAACACACCTCCGGCTTGCGCGCCGCGCTCGCTTGCGGCAGGGTCACCCACTCTCTTTCACCATGCTTCCTTTCACCGATCGCACTTGGCTCTGGTTTGCCGCCGCGTGTTACCTCGCGGGATTCGTGCTCGGGACCGTCGCCGTGATCCGCGAGAAGAAGCTCTCCCGCGCCGTGATGTATTTCATCATCTCCGCGGGCTTCGCGCTGCAAACCTTCGGCCTCTACCAGCGTGGCCTGGAGGTCAAAGGCTGCCCGCTTGGCAACACCTTCGAGCTTTTCCAATTCATCGCTTGGTCCGCGATCGCGCTCTATCTCGTGATCGGCGCGACGTTTCGCCTCAGCTTGCTGGGCTACTTCACCTCGGTGCTGGCCGCGTCGCTCACGTTTGTGTCGCTCTCGTTTCCAGCCTGGGATGCCGCCCGCCGGGTAAACATTTTTGGCGGCAACGCCTGGATTGAGTTCCACGCCGCGCTCGCGCTTTTCAGCTACGGCGTCTTCGCCCTGCTCACGCTCACCGCGCTCATGTATGTGCTTCAGGTTTTCAGCCTGAAACGCCACCACCTGCACGGGCTGTTCTCTTTCCTGCCGTCGATTCGCGAGCTCGATCACATCAGCCTGCGCCTGCTCACCGCCGGCGTGGTGCTGCTCACCGCGTCGCTCGCCGTCGGCGCCGTGTATTGGTTCGACGATACGACGACGGTCAACAGTTCCAAACTTGCCATCACACTTGGCGTCTGGGCCGCCTACGCCGCGGTGCTCATCCTGCGCCTGCGCAGCGTCCTTATTGGTAAACGCCTCGCTTGGGTCATCCTCGCGCTCTTCGCGGTCGTGCTCATCACGTTGCCCCTCGTCAGCGGCAGCCACACGACCCCGATCAAAGCCTCGGTCGCCTCCGCCCGATGAGCTCGCCGGTGTTTTTCCTCCTAGGCGCGAGCCATCACACCACGCCGCTTGAGCTGCGCGAAAAACTCGCGCTCACGCCGGCCCGACTGCCCGCGTTCCATCAAGCCGCCGCCACCTTGCCCGGCATGCGCGAACTCGCGGTGCTTAATACGTGTAATCGCGTCGAGTTCTACGGCACAGCCGATTCACCCGAGACCGTCTATCGCCTCCGGGAAACGTTTTGCGCGTTTCAAGGTTTCCCCGCCGACGTGTATTCCACCATCAGCCACCAGGCCGGCGGACACCACGCGATCTCCCACCTGCTCACCGTCGCATCCGGCCTCGATTCCCAGATGCTCGGCGAGACCGAAATCCTGGGTCAGGTCAAAGACGCCTACGCCGAAGCGCAGAACCGCAAGACCACCGGCCCCGTTCTTAACCGGATTTTCCAAAAGACGTTCCAGCACGCCAAATACGTCCGCACGCACACCGCGATCACCGAAGGCCACATCAGTGTGGCCAACGTCGCGGTCG
>JBEVND010000041.1:0-6664 GCA_040508285.1 Rariglobus sp.
CCATCGTCGAGATGGACCGCCACAAGTGGACCAACAAAGGCATCGCCTACGCCATCTACGAGGTGAACGGCAAACGCCGCCGCCTCTGCCTCGACGACCACAAATTCATCGGCTGCGAGGAAATCATCCTCGAAGCCGAACGCCGCATCGCCGCCCGCGCCGGAACCCCGCCCGCGGACACACCCCCGACGGCATCCTAATAAGCGTTAAGAACGACGCGCCCGACGCGAAACCATTGCCACGCCCATCGCCAATCCACCCGCGAGCATCGCCAGGGTGGACGGCTCCGGAATCGGCGTGATGTTGAAGTTATCGTAGGAGGTCGTGAAAGTGGTGTTAGCTTGATAGCGATTGCGCAGCCCAAAGTAGTCTCCGCTTAGTGGCGACGAACTGTCCGTCCCGGTGACGGACGAGCCAATCAAGTTGTTGTTCGTGTCATACAAACCAAACGTCATCGAAACTGACCCGGCAGATTGAAGGACATTCAACTTCAGTGAATAGGTTGTGCCCAAGGTGATTTTGTAAGCTGCATCTGAAACGCTGACCAAGGTGGCATTACTACCGTTCACTTTTACAATCCGAAGCGTGGTCGTGGCACCATAGGATAGGTCGGCAAGATAATAGGAAGATGTAACACTTGTGCCCGCTAGTGTAGGTTCCGCGCCGAAAGCAGCCAAGCCGTAGGTAGCTCCTTGCGTAGCGCTAGAAGCACTCGAAGCTGTAACCGTAAACTCTGTGCTCATCGAAAAAGCAGCCGGCGTATTGGTCAGCTGAATCGTCGCTGCACGAGCCACCGCAGTAGTTGTTCCTGTATTGATCGAGTGCACATATTGGCCGTTCGAAACCGTCCAGTTAGCATCCAACGTCTCATTGGCAAACGCGACGTTCCCGCCTGTCCCGCTAAAGTCATTACTGTAAGGAACCTCAACCGCACCAACGCTGGCGACGAACGTGGCAAAAACCGGTAAAAGCACGAAGACGCGGGGTGTAAGTCTCATATTTTCTTACTACCCCAAATTCACGTCCGGTCGAGCGAGGAAGCGATTTCGCTCTCTTCGGAAGAAGCGCCCTCCAGTAGCTTGGTCACCAACGCCGTCCAACCCGTTTGATGATTGGCGCCCAGCCCTTCACCTGTATCGCCGTGGAAAAACTCGTGGAACAACACATGATCACGCCAATGAGGATCTTCCGCAAAGCGTGCATCCGCGCCCATCGCGGGCCGCCGGCCTTTTTCATCCGGGGTAAACAATGACACCAGTCGGCACGAGAGCTCATCCGCAATTTGCTTTAAGTTTAGCCGCCGTCCGCTGCCGGTCGGAAACTCCATCGTAAACGTATCGCCGTAGAAGTGGTGATAACGTTCCAGCGACTCGATCAGCAGATAATTGAGCGGGAACCAAATCGGCCCACGCCAGTTCGAGTTACCCCCAAAGAGCCATGTGTCGGAATCTCCGGGCACATAGCCCACGCGGTGCGATTCCCCTTCGAAATTCAGCGTGTAGGGATTTTCTTCATACGCCTTCGAAAGCGAGCGCACGCCGTGCGGAGAAAGCAGTTCCTTCTCGTCGAGCACCACGCGCAACACCCGTTCGAGCCGCTCCCGCGTCGGGATCGCCAGCAACAAACGTCCGCTATCGCAGCCGTCGTGGCCGAGGCACGTGATCGTGCGCGCGAGGTCCGGCCGGTTCTTCAAAAACCAGCGCGTGCGTTTCGCGAATCCAGGCAGTGAATCGAGCCGGTCCTGCTCGATGAATTCCACGGCAAAGAGCGGCACGATGCCCACCATCGAGCGCAACCGCAGCGCCTCGCTGGAGCCGTCGGCCTTGACGAGACGATCGTAGTAAAAACCGTCTGTTTCGTCCCAGAGACCTTCGCCGCCGAGATGATTGATCGCATCGGCGATGTGCAGGAAGTGTTCAAAGAACTTCGACGCGATGTCCTCGTAAGTGATGTCTTCTTCGGCCAGCTCGAGCGCCATCGCCATCATCGTGCTGCAGTAAAACGCCATCCACGCCGTGCCGTCCGCCTGGGCGAGCGTCGCTCCGCCGGGCAGCGGTTTCGAGCGGTCGAACACCCCGATATTGTCCAGTCCGAGGAAGCCACCCGCAAAGATATTTTTCCCGTTCAAATCCTTGCGGTTCACCCACCACGTGAAGTTGAGCAACAGCTTCTGGAAAACGCTCGCGAGGAAGCGTCGGTCTCGTTTCCCGCGCGGCCCCGTCATCTTGTAAACGCGCCAGCAAGCCCACGCGTGCACCGGCGGATTCACGTCCGAGAAATTATACTCGTAGGCCGGCAGCTGGCCGTTCGGGTGCATATACCACTCGCGCAGGAAAAGATTCAGCTGGTGCTTCGTGTAATGCGCGTCGAGGTGCGCAAACGGGATCATGTGAAACGCCGTGTCCCATGCCGCGAACCAAGGATACTCCCACTTGTCGGGCATCGAGAGCACGTCGCGCGAATACAAATGGCCCCACTCGCCGTTGCGAACGTCGCGGCGCGAGGCGGGGGGCGCGATCGTGTTCGGATCGCCGTCGAGCCAGTCTTTGATGACGTAGTGGTAAAACTGCTTCGACCACAGCAACCCCGCATTGGCCTGACGCGCGACGCGACGCTTTTCCGGATCCTTCACCGCTGAAAGCAACGTGTCGTAAAAGGCATCGTTCTCGGCAATGCGCGCATCGAAAATCGCGTCGAATTTTTTCCCGAACGCCGGGGTCTGGCCCCTCGCCGTAGCAGACGACGCATCGCCCGCCGGTTGCAGACGCAACCGCAGCACACGGGCCTCGCCCGGTTTCAAGGTGAACTGATGATGCGCGGCGCACTTCGTGCCTTTTTGCGCCGGATTCACGGCGTCTTCACGTCCTTCGACGATACGCGCGTGAAACGCATCTTTCACGTAGGGCGACGCGTTCTCGGAATTAAACAAACGGGCGGCGTTCGTCTCGTTTTCCGTGAAGAGCCACGGCGCGTTCTCCTCTTGGTAAAAGTGAAATTTCCCGAGCGTTTCGTGATCGATGTCCACGCGTCCGTCCTTCGTCGCTTTCATCGACGGCTTCAGCGTGCAGCCTTCGTGCGTGCAACCCCACGTCCACGTGTTGCGGAACCAGAGCGTGGGCAACACATGCAACTCCGCCGCTTCCGGACCTCGGTTGGTGATCGTCACGCGAATCAACAGATCCTCCGGCGACGCCTTCGCGTATTCCGCCTGAACATCGAAGTAGCGGCCTTCGTCGAACACTCCGGTGTCGCTCAACTCGAACTCGGGTTCATCACGCGAACGCTTCCGGCCTTCCTCGCGCAACTGCGCGTAAGGAAACGCCGCCTGCGGATACTTATAAAGCGCCTTCAGGTAGGAATGCGTGGGCGACGATTCGAGGTAGAAATACGCCTCCTTTACGTCCTCGCCGTGGTTGCCTTCGTGGTTGGCGAGGCCGAAGAGCCGTTCTTTCAAGAACGGATCGCGGCCGTTCCAAAGTGCCAGCGCGAAACACAAGCGGCACTCACGATCGGTGATGCCGAGCAGCCCATCTTCACCCCAACGATACGCCCGACTTTGCGCATCCTCATGGGTGAAATATTTCCAGCTCTCCCCATCCGGCGAATAATCCTCGCGCACCGTGCTCCACTGGCGCTCGGCGAGGTAAGGGCCCCAACGTTTCCAGTTTTTGGTGCGCGCGGCATCCTCCGCGAGGCGTTGTTTTTCGATGTTGTTCACTGGGGAGGAAGATTGGGATTTGGCCATGGGAACAGTTCGAGGTGACCCGCTAAAATCAACCGACGTTCCCTTGCTGACGGCAAATCACGGTCCTTGCGCCGTTTTTGTGCAACCGTCAGCTTTTTCGCGGACCCTCCGCGTCGCGGCCGGGTCACAGCCCACTCTTCTTCATGATGATTACCTCCCGCCTGCTTCTTTGTTTCTTGGTGCTGCCGGCCTTCGTGCTTCACGCCGCCGACACCACCGCCAAGGTCGATGGTTTCACCCACGTGCGCACGCTCGGTGGCATTTCGGAATACACGCTCGATGCCAATGGTCTTCAGGTCCTGGTCCTTCCCGAGCACTCCGCGCCGGTCGCCACGTTCATGGTGACCTACCGCGTCGGCTCGCGCAACGAGGTCACCGGCACCACCGGCGCGACGCATCTGCTCGAGCACTTGATGTTCAAAGGCACACCCAACTTCAATCGCGAGAAGGGCAACAGCGTCGACCAGCTCCTCGAGAAAGTCGGCGCGGTTTACAACGCCACCACCTGGCTCGATCGCACCAACTACTTTGCCAATCTCGGCAAGGATCACCTCGAGGCCTACATCGCCATCGAGTCCGACCGCATGCGCAACCTGTGGCTCCGCGACTCCGACCGCAAACCTGAGATGACCGTCGTGCGCAACGAATTCGAAATCGGCGAAAACAACCCGATTCAGGCCCTCGACAAGGAAATCTCCGCCGCCGCCTACGTCGCGCATCCCTATCACCACTCCACGATCGGCTGGCGCAGCGACATCGAAAATGTGCCCATCGAAAAGCTGAAGGAGTTCTACGACACGTTCTACTGGCCCGACAACGCCACCGTCACGCTCATCGGTGACATCGAGCCGTCCGCCGCGCTCGCCCTCGTTAAAAAATATTACGGTGCCATTCCCAAAGCGCCCGCGCCCATCCCGCAAGTTTACACCGAGGAGCCCGCGCAAAGCGGTCCGCGCCGCGTCACCGTCAAACGCGCCGGACAGCTCGGCGTCGTCGGCGTCGCCTACAAAACGCCCGCTGCCCGCCACGCCGACATGCCCGCGCTTCAGGTGCTCGGCTCGATTCTTTCCTCGGGCAAAAACAGCCGCCTCTACCGCGCGCTTACCGATAAAAATCTCACGACCAACGTGAGCGCCGACGTCGGCTTTTTCCACGATCCGTCGCTCACCACCGTTTACGCCAGCCTCGCGCCCGGCGCCCAACACGACGAGGTCGAGAAGGTCATCTTAACCGAACTCGCGACCGTCAAAAAAGACGGCGTCACCGCAGTCGAAGTGGACTCCGCCATCAGCCAGTTGATCGCCTCTTCGTCCTACGCCCGTGACGGCGCCTTCGCGATTGCCAGCACGTTGAACGAATACATCTCCAGCGGCGACTGGACGCTCTACCTCACCCTCGACGAAGCGATCAAGAAGGTCACACCCGCCGACGTGAAACGCGTTGCCGCCGAATACTTCGACGAAGACCAAAGCACCACCGGCTGGTTCATCCCCGTCCTCCCGCCCGAGGCCACCAAGTAACTCGCCCCATCGCTCCCGTTCTTCCATGAAACGCCTTTCCTATTTCCTCTGCGCGACCGTCGGGCTTCTCGCCTCGGCCGCACTCCACGCCGGCATCGCCGAGAGCGTTGTTCGCTCCCAAATCGCCGGCGTTGACCTTATCGCCTACAAAACCGGCGTGCAGGACGTCGTGACCTTTCGCGGCTCGTTGCCTGCCGGCGACTCCTTCGCCCCCGAGAACAACCTCGCCATCGCGTCGCTCACGGGCGGCATGCTCGACAAGGGCACGACCACCCATGACAAGTTCGCCATCGCCCAAAAACTCGACGCCGTCGGCGCCGCGATCGCGTTCTCCGTGGACAGCACGATGGTCACGTTCAGCGGCAAGTGCCTGCGTAAAGACGTGCCGCTCGTCATCTCGCTTCTCGCCGAACAACTCCGCACCCCAGCGTTCTCCGACGAAGAATTCGCGAAACTCAAAAAGCAGATCGCCGGTCGCGTCCAGCGCGCCCTCGAGCAAACGGGCTACCGTGCCGGCCAGGCCTTCGCCACCGCCATCTACCCGCCCGGCCATCCCAACTACGAGCCAGGCACCGAGGCGTTTCTCGCCGCCCTCGAAACCGCGACTGTGGGCGACCTGAAGACCTTCCACCAAAAATTCTACGGCCCCGCCGAGCTCACGCTGGTTGCCGTCGGCGACGTGGACATTGATGGCCTCAAAAGCGAAGTCGAAAAAGCCTTCGCCGGTTGGTCTGGCGGAGTGAAACGCCCCGATTACCCCCGCCAGAGCGGCAAGCCCGACGTCGATCACGATCAAACGGTGTTCATGGCCGACAAGCCCAACGTCAGCGTGATCCTCGGCCAGGCCAGTGGCCTCCGCTACACCGATCCCGATGCGCTTCCGTTGCGCGTTGCCACCACGATTCTCGGCAGTGGTTTCACCGGCCGCCTCATGGCCACCGTGCGCGACAAGGAAGGCCTCACCTACGGCATCGGCGCGCGCATCGGCAATGACACCTTCACCGACGGCGACTGGCGCATCATTGCCAACTTCGCGCCGAATCTCCTCGAACAAGGCCTCACCTCGACCCGTCGCGAGCTGACCTCCTGGTATGAACAAGGCGTCACCGCCGCCGAGGTCGAGCGCACCAAGACCAACCTCGCCGGCAGCTTTCAAGTCGGCCTCGCCACGACCGATGGCCTCGCCAGCACGATCCTCGCCACCGTGCATCGCGGCTATCCGCTGTCGTGGATTGACGGATACACCCAGATGCTTGACGCCGTGACACTCGACCAGGTCAACGCCTCCATCAAAAAACACCTGAAGCCCGACAACCTCGTGCTCATCAAAGCCGGCTCGGTCCCGACCGTCGCTAAGTAAGCGCAAGTCGAACCCACCGTTCACAAAAAAGCCGCGCCA
>JBEVND010000097.1:0-6660 GCA_040508285.1 Rariglobus sp.
CATGATCGTAGATCACATAACCCGCCATCAACGCCACGCACCAACCCGCCAGCGCCACCGGCTCCGTTGAAAACGCCGTCACCGCCAGCATGACCCACATGCACGCCGACGACCCGAGCGTGAGCATGTTCGCTGGCACCGCCCGCGGCATCCAAATCACAAACCACCGCACAAAATAGCGGCAAAACGGCCGCACCAACACCGAGCGATCTTCGCAGGTGTAGCTGTAGGCCGGAGGCTCGGGATTCATGGCTAAGGAAGGGGACGAATTACTGAGCGCATGTCGCCACCATAATCACTCGCCGTTGGCCTGGGCCATTTTACGCCGACGAAACAACCGCACACCGATCACCAGCGCCACCAACACGCCGGCTCCCGTGATCACCTGTGTAAATTGTCCGTTCATGATCCCATGGCCCAACATCACTCCACCGCACACCCACGGCAGGGCGACCAGCGTCGACAGCGCCAGGTAGATCGCAAACGGCGTTTCCGCCACCGCCAGCAGGCAACTCCCCAAAATCATCGGCGGCCCCGGCAGCAACCGCACCAGCAAGACCACGCTCACCGCATTCTCACGCGTCACCACCGGCACGTTGTAACCGCGCTTTTTTAACCACCCCGCTGCCACCGGCCTCAGCCCATGGCGCGCCACCAGATAGCTCAACGATAGCTGCACCACGACCGCTGCCATCGCCGCCGCAATGACTCCAGGAAGAGTCAGTTGCTCCGCGAACAACTCGCCCGCCGGCACCGTCAGCCAGGCCAGCGGCAGCGGCACCAAGGCCATCACCGTAAAATACACCAACGGCCCCGCGGCCCGGATCCATTCCGATACCACGCCCCACATCGCCATTAACTCGGCGCGAAACAACCACCCGCCTGCCACCACCAACGCCACCGCGAGCACCGCCGCGCCCACCCGCCAGGTGAGCAGACTCGATACGGTTGCACGAAAAAACGACATGCCCGCGAGCCTGCGTTCGCCCTCCCGCGCGTCAAGGAGCCGCCGAAAAACACTGGCCTCCCTCGGTCGTTTCTGACGCCCTCGCCCGTGCCTCCCGCCATGCCCGCCTCCACCCCCAACATCGATGTGGTTTACACGTGGGTGGACGGAACGCGGCCCGACTACCTGCAACTTCTCGGTCGCCACGCCAGCGGCACCCGCGATCTCAATCCCGAGCGCTACCGCGATGCCTACGACTGCCTGCGCCACAGTCTCCGTTCGCTCGAGCTTTACGCGCCTTGGGTGCGCACGATCTACCTCGTCACCTGCCGCCCGCAGGTTCCCGCCTGGCTGCGTCTCGATCACCCGCGACTGCGCGTCGTCCACCACGACGAAATCATGGGCAACGACGTCGAGCTGCCTACGTTCAACAGCAACGTCATCGAGAGTTTCCTCCACCGGATTCCAGGCATCTCGAAACAGTTCCTGTATTTCAACGACGACTACTTCCTCGGCGCGCCCATCACGCCGTTGGATTTCCTGACCGCCGACGGACGTATCCGGGTTTTCGGGACAATGCTCGGCGAACACGCCCGCTGGCTCGTCTACGAAAAACAACCCGTTTACTTCGGCCTCGTTGAACACGGCCCCATCCTCATCGACCGCGACGAATGGGCCGCCATGCAGGTGCGCGCCGGATCCGAATTCAAAGAATTCCTAAAACACCGTTTCCGCCGCCCCGACAACTTCCGCCCCGAGCGTCTCTACCGCTGGCACCTGCTTACACAGCGGCGTGCGCAATCCCGCATCGTCCCGTTCTGGGAATACCTGCGCCACTCCGCCTTCCACAAGATCAAGCCCGGTCCTGCCCGTCAGCGGCAGTTGCTCGCGCGACTCGCGCAGCGTCGCCCCAAGTTTATCTGCCTCAACGACGACCTCGGCTTCCCCGCCGATCCGGCCGTGATCGCGGAGGTGCGCGCATTCCTCGCGCAGATGTTTCCTCAGCCTTCGTCCTTCGAAACCGGCGCGCCTTCGTAAATCCGCAGCAGCCGTTCGGAAACCCGCGCCCAATCATACGCCGCAGCCGTCTCGCGAGCGTGAGCCAGGCCCGTCGCATAACGCGCCGCGTCACCGGTCATTCGACGAATGCCCTCCGCCAGCGCCTCCGCATCGTTCGGCGGGACCAGCTCCGCCGCCTGGGTTTCGCCGAGCCAGTCAGCGTAGCCGCGTATTCGGGACGCCACTACCGGCACGCCATGCGCCAGCGCCTCCAGCGCGACGAGGCCAAAACTCTCCCCGCCGATCGACGGCACCACGCATACATCGGCCGCCGCGTAAGCCGCCGCCAACTCCGCCGCGCTCACTTCACCGCGTTCGGTCGCCGGGCCCACGGCATCCAGTCTAAACCGAAGCGGTGATCGCATTGCCAATAATCGCATTGCCTCGATCAACACGCCGAAGCCTTTCCGCGGTTCATCCGCCCGCCCCACAAACAACACGCGCACCGGTTCCGATAACGCCCGCGCCGGGCGAAGCACCGTGGACACTGGCAACCTCACACCGTTGGGCACGATGGCCATCGGCGCCGGATGCCAGCGCGTCGCAAATTCCCGCGCCGAAGCCGACACCGCCACGCGCGCATCGAGCCGGGCATTGACCCACCGGCACCAAGGCCACGCCCACAGGTAGCCGCGACTCGTCTCGGAATAGGTGTGAAACGTGCCGACGCGCCGGGCCTTGCCCGCCTCCAGCAACGCGAATGTGTTGAGCGTTGGCAGGAACGGCTCCTGCACATGCACCACGTCGGGCCGGAAATCCCCGATCAGCGCACGCACGTCCCGGCGGATGCGCAGGTCCAGCGTTACCCGGCTCCGTGCACCGTTAAGCGCGCCCACCCAGACCTGCCCAACTCGATGAATACGATTATCATGCTCAAATTGACCGGGCACCGAAGACGGCCCCACAAGCCGTGCATCCACGCCTTTTTTCAGCAACGCATCCAGCAGGTCCAGCGCGTGTCGGTTCACGCCTCCGGGCACCGCCAAGTCGTAGGGAGTCGTGAGCAGGACGCGCATGAAAAACGTCGCCGAGTGCGGCACAACGTCACCCCCAACGAAAGCGGAAAAGCGCCCGCCCAAGTGAATTAGCTAATCCCCCGTTGACACCCTTGGGCTACAAACAACTGATCAACTCGTTTTTGAACGCCCTTCATCAATCCCCTTCGCGCCCGTGACCTCCCTTCTGCGTTCTTCCGCCACTGCCTGCGCTGCGTTGTTGATTTTGTCATCTGCCTTCGCCGAGACCGCGCCCGCGGTCCTGGCCAGCGGCATTTCCCTCCAAGACGCATTGACCGCATCCCTTCGCGAAAACCCCGCGCTGCGTATTCAAGAAGCGGTGATCGAGCAGCGCTCCGGCTTCCTGGAACAGACCGCCGGCGCCTTCGACTGGAACACCTTTGCCGGCGTCACCGCGTTTCAAAACCGCACGCCCGCCATCAGCCCGCCTGCGCCCTCCGACGTGGATCGCACGCAGGACCTCGCCTATAATTTCGGCGTCTCCCGCCAGCTGCGCAACGGCATCATTCTCCGTCCCAACGCCCAGGTGAACGTCCGCGACCAGCGTTCGACTTCGTTCACCAATGCCGACGCCGGCGTTTCCACCGTCAACTTCGAGATTCTCGTTCCGCTGCTCCGTGGCCTCGGCCGTGACAGCGCCGGAGCCGTCGAGGCCGCCGCCCGGGGTGACGTCAAGGTCGCCAAGCTGCTCTACCAGCACTCGCTCTCGGCGCAGGCGTTCAACACCGCCGCCAGTTACTGGGCCTGCCGCGCCAACGACGACGCCTTTGTCGTGCAACGCGACGTCGAGCGCGCCGCCGCCCGGCTGGTCGAATCCACCAAGGTCCTCGTCGACAGCCAGATTTTCCCGCCCGCCTATTTGCTGCAGGCCGAGGCCAACCTGCGTGAAAAACGCACCGTGCGCATCAACGCCGAGCTCGAGGCGCGCGCCGCCCGCTTCAACCTCGGGCAGGCGCTCGGTCTTCCCGCCGAACAAATCGCCTCGACCCCGGCCCCGACCGATCCGTTTCCCCCGCTGACCGACATGCTGCTGATCACCGCCGAGGATGCCCGCATTCCGATGATCCGCCGCGCGCTCAGTTCACGGGCCGATTATCTCGCGTCCACCGAGAGCCTCGTCCCGCTCAACCTTCTCGCCCGTCAAGCTGTCGTAGATCTCAAGCCCCGCCTCGATCTCGTCGTCAGCGCCGGTTATCGGGGTCTCAGCACCAGCAACGACGCGGTCGCCCCGCTCACCGATCGCATGACCGGCGGCAACGGCAGCGTCGGCGTTTCAGTCGACTGGCCGTTCAATAACAGTTTCCAGCGCGGTCTCCTGCGCGAGCGTCGCGCCAACATCGCTCAAGTCGAAGCGCAGACCATCCAGCTCTCGCAGTCGATCGCCGGCGAGGTGTTGCTCGCGCTTGAGGAGGTTCGCCTCCGCGCCGATGCCGTGCGTTCCGCCCAAGACACCGCCAACCTCGCCGAACGTGCCCTCCGCGCCCAATACGAGCAGCTCAAAACCGGAGACGGCACCATCCTCGATGTCATCAGCCTGGAGAACATTTCGTCCGGCGCCCGCATCCGCTACATCAGCGCCCACGCCTCGTATGCCACCGCGCTCGCCCGTCTGCGCTTTGCTCTCGGCGCTGTTTTCAAAAGCGATGGAAAGCCCGCCGGCTCTCTCTCGCTCGACGACCTCACCACGCCGCCCACTTTCTAAAACCACTCCGACCACGTCCGATGAAATCCGTCTCTTTGCTCGCCCTCCTCGGCTCACTTTTGCTCGCTCCCGGCCTCTCCGCCGCCGGCACTGTTTCCGCCCTCGGTCGCGTTTTACCGCAATCTGGCATCGTCGACCTCAGCGGGCCGGTGACCGACACCGTTGAACAAATCAAAGTCGCCGAGGGCGACTGGGTGCAGGCCGGTCAACCGCTCGCCCGCCTCTCCTCCAACGCTGGCGCCGTCGACCGGCTCAAGCAGGCCGAAGCCGACCTCGCCGCCACGCGGGTTAGCACCGCCAAGGACATCGAACTCGTGCGCGCGCGCCTCGCCGCCGCCACCGTCGAAGCCAAGTTCGCCCAAGGCCGCTACGAGCGCATCGCCGCCGCCAAAGACAGCGAGTTCGTTTCCCCCGACCAGATTGAGGACCGCACGATCGGAAAACAAAACGCCGAGCTGAAACTCACCCAGGTCCGCCTCGATGTGGAGCGCGCCGTGCGCGATGCCGACAAAGCCGTGCGCGCCGCGGAGGCCGAGGTGTCCGCCGCCAAGGTCGCCGTGGCCGTCTCCGAGGTGCGTTCGCCCATCAAGGCCCGCATCCTCAAGGTTCGCGCCCGCGCCGGCGCACCCGCCGGCGGACGCACCGAGTTGTTCAAGATCGGTGACACGTCCGGCATGATCGTCGTAGCCGAGGTCTACGAATCCGAGATTCTCAAAGTGAAGCCGGGACAGAAAGCCGTTATCACCTCGCCTGCCCTGCCCGACAAAATGACCGGCACCGTCACCGCCGTGAGCGGTATTGTTTTTCGCAATACCATCGAAAGCATGGACCCCAACACCAGCACGCAGGGCCGCGTCGTCGAAGCCGTTATCCGCATGGACGCCAACGAGCCGCTCGACCGTCTCGTGTTCCTGCAGGTGGACGTGAGCATCACGCTTTAACCCGCGCGCTCGCACCGGTTCTCCTCGTTGTTCTCCCCAACGCTTCCCATGCGCACGCCCCTGGCTTGGTTAAACACCATCCAGAATAAAAAACGCACCGCCACCGCGGTCGGGGGCATCTGCTTTGCCGTTCTGTTGATCTTCATGCAGGCCGGCTTCCTCGGCGCGGCGCGGCTCAACTCGTCGCTCACTTACCGGCAACTCGACTTCGACCTGATGATCGTCTCGCGCGGTTATCTGATGCTCACGCGCAGCGAATCGATCGACATCTACCGCGTCATCCAGGCGCGCAGCGTGCCCGGCGTTGCCTCGGTCGAAGGGCTTTTGCTCGAGGGCGGACGCTGGAAAAACCAAGTCACCAACGGCAACGAGAGCTGCTTCATCTTCGGCCTGCGTCCCGGCGGCCATTACTTCGCCGATCAGTCGATGAATACTGCCGGCGCGCTCCTGCAGGATCGCCAGACTGTTCTCACCGACCGCCTTTCCCGCGCCAGCTATGGCCCGTGGCAGGTTGGCGGCCCCGCCGTGGTGAACCGGCAGGAGCTCACCATCCGCGGCGACTACGCGCTCGGCATGGGCCTGCTCGCGGACGGCAGCGTCATCGTGAGCCACGACACGTTTCTGCGCCTCTACGGAATGCCACAACTGCTCCAATACCAGTTCGGCCTTGTCCGCGTCACTCCGGGTGCCGATCCCGTCACTGTCGCCGCCGCCCTGCGCGAAGCCCTCCCGCGCGACGTCTTGGTCCTTACGAAGCCCGATCTTGTGGAGCGCGAGGAAAACTACTTCGTCAACGTGAAGCCCGTGGGCATCATGTTTCAGGTCGGCATGCTCGTCGCCTTCATCGTTGGCGCAGTCATTCTCTACCAGATTCTCTCCAGCGAGATCGCCAACCGTCTCCGCGAATTCGCCACGCTCAAAGCCATGGGCTACACCGAGCGTTACATTTACGCGGTCGGTATTCGGCAGGGCCTTATCTTTTCGTTGATGGGCTAT
>JBEVND010000111.1:0-3330 GCA_040508285.1 Rariglobus sp.
GCACCGCCTTGGCTTGCTCTGCTTCAGACAACTCGCGTAGCGGGGTTTGCCGCGTCCAGCCTTCATCCAGATTAACCCTTAGCTGCACGAATTTCGCATAGTCAGTCTGGAGCAATTTGATCGTGGTTTCGCTAAACCCGGCGGTGAGTTCAGGCAATGCTTGTGGATCCCGTTTCAGCATCAACTGCTCCACCAGCCAGAGCTGATAACGCTCACGACCGAAATGCGCGTCCGGATTAATGGTGAGCGCATTCGATAACCAATCGCGACTCGGCACCAGCTCGCCTTCATAAATCGTAAAGGTCCCCAAGTTGGAGAGCGTTTCGTAGCGGTTGGGCTGCACTTTAAGCGAAAGCGTAAGTAACTCAATCGCCTGCCTGTGCCTACCTTGCTTGTGAAAAGCCACCGCCAGATCGTCCAGCAAAGCCGGGTTGTTCGTATCAGTGCTCACGGCTTTTTTGAGTGTCGCCTCACGCCACGCATAAAATTCCGTTGAGTGCCGCGGAAACTGTCCGGTCATCACTTCCAACGCCTCAGGGAACACGCGACTCTCCATCACCACCGTATCCCGGTCCCAGAGACACGCCTCCACCCGACCGATCACGCTCAACGCGGACAGGCCGAACCAACACCACCGCAGGGACCGAACCAAGATAGCCGGGGTCATGCAAACCACTGAAAACAACCCCTTGCCGTGCGGCGAGACGTCTTGCGGTTTACCTCTAAAAATCCGGGGCGACTTCCGTCGGTCCGCCCGAACTTTGAGTTTGCCAGTGCCGCCCGCCCGCCAACACGCTGACCGCTCACGTTCTCGTTTCCCCCTTACATTTTAACCAATACACACAGCCATGGCCGAAGATCTTGTAGGTAATGCACTGGTGGGCCAATCCGGTGGCCCCACCGCCGTCATCAACGCCAGCGTGGCAGGCGTCATCGCCGAAGCGCTCAACAACAACGAAATCGAAGAGATCTACGGCACCCTGAACGGCGTGCTCGGCATCCTTCAAGAGGACTTCATCGACCTCGCTTCCGAGTCCCAGCAGGCCATCCGCGCTCTCAAGCACTCCCCGGGCGCCGCCCTCGGCACCTGCCGTTATAAGCTCAAGAAGCAGGCCGATTTCGAGCGCGTCCTCGAAGTCTTCAAAGCGCACAACATCCGCTACTTCTTCTACGCCGGCGGCAACGACTCCCAAGACACCGCCGACAAGATCTCCAAGCTCGCTCAAGAGCAGGGCTACGCCCTCCGCGTGATCGGTATTCCGAAGACGATCGATAACGATCTCCCCGTCACCGACCACTGCCCCGGCTACGGCTCGGTCATCAAATACATCTCCACCACCGTCCGCGAAATCGCCGCCGACAACGACGCGATGGGTCAGCACGACCTCGTCCAGATCGTCGAAGTCATGGGCCGCAACGCCGGCTGGATCGCCGCCGGCTCCGCCCTTGCCAAGCGCAAGGACCACCCGCACGACGCCCCCCACCTCATCCTCCTCCCCGAGGTCGCGTTCTCCCAGGAAAAGTTCATCGCCGACGTCCAGCGCGTCCTCAAGCGCGAGAAGTCCTGCATGATCGTCGTTGGCGAAGGCCTCATCGATGCCGACGGCAACTACGTCTCCGCCGCTGAAGCCACCGACGCATTCGGCCACGCCCAGCTGGGCGGCGCCGCCGAGTTCCTCCAAGGCCTCATCGAGCAGAACCTCCCCGGCATCAAAGCCCGCACCGTGAAGCTCGGTATGGCCCAGCGCGCCGCCGCTCACGCCGGTTCCAAGACCGATGCTGAAGAGGCTTTCCTCGCCGGACAGGCCGCCGTCAAGGCCGCCATCAACGGCGAGACCGACAAGATGGTCACGCTCCTCCGCGGCGACCAGGACCACTACACCGTCGAGACCGGCCTCGCGCCCCTCTCCGACATCGCCAACGGTGTGAAGAAGCTCCCCCGCGAGTGGATCAACGAAGACGGCGTCAGCATGAACCACCAGTTCCTCCGCTACGCTCTCCCGCTGATCCAAGGCGAGACCGTCGTCCCCTACGACAACGGCCTCCCGGTGTTCGCCAAGCTCGAGAAGAACCGCGTCGACAAGCAGCTCGCCGCTTACGAGCTCTAAGTTCGGATCCTCAACCCAGTCGCGAGCGTTGACTCGCGCATCACCAAAAGACCGGTTCCTAAAAGGACCGGTCTTTTTTTACGAAAAGTCTCTTCCCATCACCGGCCGTGACCGCATCGTAACGCATTTTCCATGCGTTGGCTCATTCTGACTTCCTCAACCGGCACTGGCCACAACATGCGCGCAGATTCCTTGCGGCAGTGGGCAGACCGTGTGTTCGGATCAGAAGTAGAAGTGCGAATTCATCATGTCCTCGAAAAAACCCATCCAATTTACGGATTTGGAGTGGGTTTTTATAACGTAATCCAGCGATGGTGGCCGCGCTTTCACCACGTCTATTTCAACTACTTGGAACTGGCGGCGATGCACCGCAAGAGCGCCAAAATCCTCGGTCGCGATTCCTTTATCAATCTCGTCACCGATTGGGCCCCCGATCGCATCATCAGCGTCCACGCGCACACCAATCACGGCTTTTTCGATCTCGCCCGTCGCGCGCTCCCCAATCGACGCACGCGCTGCATTACCTACTGCGGAGAGCTTTCCGGCGGCTACGGATTGAGCCGCCACTGGGTAAACCCGCGCGCCGACGGCTTCATCGGTGCCACCGACGAAATCTGTGCCGCCTCCCGCGCCGTAGGCATGCCCCAAAAACGCATTTTAAAAGGAGGCTTCCTCCTGCGCTCTTCGTTTTATGGAGCCGAAGCGCGACACGAACGCGAAGCTGATCTTATCGCCAAGGAGCTTGGACTCGACCGATCGGTTTTCACCGTGCTTCTCAGCACCGGCCTAGCCGGAGCAAACAACCATCTCGATATCCTTAAGGAAATCGCCGCGATCGGCCGCCCCCTGCAAGTCATTGCGCTTTGCGCTCGCCGCGAAAGCACCCTGCGCAAAGTCAACGCATTCGCCCGCCGGCATACGCATCTCAAAATCTGTGCTCTTGAGCACACCGACCGCATGCTCGCGCTCAAACGGCTCTCCACCGTGTTGGTTGCCCGCCCGGGAACGGGCGCAACCAGCGAAGCCATCCAACTTGGCCTCCCGCTTATTCACAACGGAATCGGTGGTGTAATGCCCCAGGAAGCCATCACCGTTAAATACTGCCGCATCCATTCGTGCGCGTATTTCGGCGACACGCCCGCCGGCATCGTGCGCCACATTCGACGTATGCTGGAGCAACCTCAGGCGCTTGACCGCCTCCGCAAAAATCTCGCCACAGCCC
>JBEVND010000148.1:0-3013 GCA_040508285.1 Rariglobus sp.
TGTCCGGGGTAGCCAAGTCCACCGACCACGGGAAAAGCTTCCGCATGGTGAACACGGGTCTGGTGGACTACGCGGTTTATACGCTCACGCCGGACATCAAGAACCCCGACGTCGTTTACGCTGGGACGCCGGACGGTTTCCACCGCAGCACTGACGGCGGCGAGACCTGGCACTTTCTACCAAGCACGGGTAAAAACGATCTGCGCATCACGGCGGAGCGCTACAAGAGCGTGCGCGCGCTCGCGGTCGATCCGACGAATAGCAACCTGCTCTACGCCGCCAGCCCGGGCGGCAAGATCTACAAGAGTGCGGACGGCGCGAAGACGTGGCGCGTCGTTCACCAGAAGGCGGAGGAGGACAACTCCTTCGGCGGACTGCGCGTGCAATACGGGAAAAACAACGCCGCGACGTTCGGCGGCGTGTGGTTCGGCTACAAGCTGCCCGAGGGCGCGCGAGAGGTGACCGGCATCGGCTTTACGCTGAAGAGTGATGGATCCGCGCCGAACAAGGTCATGGTCCAAGCGCGCACCGCCTCCGGAATTGTCTATCGTTCACGCGATCTTCCCGAGGTGTTCGCCGACGCCGAGCCGCGCGACGTGATGCTGACGGCGAAGGATTTTTCAGTGGATCTTACGTTCAAGGCCAAGGAACCGGAGCGCGCCGCCGCCGCGCCCGCGACTCCCGATGTGGGAGCGTTTACGCGCGTCGATTTCGTGCGCGTGCACAGCCCCGATCAAGCGTCCGTGCTGCGCTTGGGAAAATTCTTCGTCGAGGGACGCGGGGCGAACGGCAAGACGGGCAAGATCGTCGTGCGTGAATTCAAGGCCGACGATCGCTTGATGAGTTATGGCAACGCGGGTGTCGGTGTGAAGGAAGCGGGCGGTGTCGCGCACAGCGTCGTGGTTTCGCCGAGCAATCCTCAACTCGTGCTCGCCTGCACCGATTACGACGGACTGGTGCTGAGCACGGATCGCGGCGAAACGTGGCGTCCTCTCGCCACGCCGAAAGGCGCGCTGCATGCGGCGTTCGATCCCGTCAATCCCGCCACGATGTATGGCGTATTCGGGCCGGAGGGCATCCACAGGTCCGTCGATCGCGGCGTCACGTGGACCAAGATCACGAAAAAATTCGAGGCCAAGTATGGCTTTCGAGAAATGGTGATCAATCCGCGCAATCCGAAGGAAATCGGCGCCATCGCCGACTGGGGTTGGGCCGGACGCTACGTATATTCGAGCGACGGCGGCGAGACGTGGGCCACGTCGGACCGCGTAAAGGCGGATTACGTAGGCAGCCCCACCTTGCCGCTGAGCGGCGCGCTCGACGCGCTGAGCGTCCCGAAAAATCTCACGCTCAATCCGAGCAACCCGAGCCAGTTGTTCATCGCGGCCAACTGGCGTCCGGCCTTCAGCGAGGACGGCGGCAAGACGTGGGAGGAACGCGTGCGCGGCGCGGACATCACGGTGCAAACCGACATCCGTTTCAGCGGCGATCGCGTTTATGTGAGCGCGATGGACGAGGGCACGATGATGAGCGAGGATCAGGGCAAGACGTGGAAGGCGCTCTGGCCGTTGAAATGGGACAAGGAGTTGTCCGGCCACAACTGGCGCGTCGCGGTGAACAACATCAACGGCGTCGATCGCATCATCGCCACGTGCAGCCCGTGGGACGGGAAAAACTCGGTGGTGATCATCATCAGCGAGGACGGCGGCAAGACGTTTAAGAGCACGACCGAGGGCCTGCCCGCGCATCGGATCGCGGCGAACACGATGTGGGGTCGCGGTTATCCGCGCGCGCTCGCGGTCGATCCGACGAATCCGAAAATCGTTTATCTCGGCATCGACGGCGATCCGGCCGAAGGCAAGCAAGGCGGGGGCGTCTTCAAATCGGTTGACGGCGGCTACACGTGGACGCAGCCGGCGAACCAGCCGGCGAGCCGGCGCATGTATTACGGCTTGGCAATCGACCCGACCGACACGCGCCGCATTGTCTGGGGCGGTTTCGGCAACAATGGCGGCATCCACATCAGCGAAGACGGCGGCGAGACGTGGAACCATGTGTTCAAGCAGGACGCCTACATCTTCAACGTGCACGTGACCGCCGACGGCACGATCTACGCGGGCGGCAACAACCTCTGGCGCAGCGCGGACAAGGGGAAGACTTGGAAGCTGCTCACCGATTTCAAGAACCGCTCCGTGGTCGGCATCGAGGTCGATCCCCGCGACCCGAAGACGATCTGGGCCTCGGCCATCGTCTGGCAGTCGGCGTCCGATGGCGACGTGTTCAAGAGCACCGACGGCGGTGCGACTTGGGTAAACTACACGGGCGATCTGGGTTACCGTAAGCCGCAGGTCCTGCGCTTCAATCCGCGGACCAACGAGCTGTGGTCAGGCCAGAACGTCGTGAGCAAAATCAAGCAGTGAGGCGCGCCGGTTGATCCACGCCTCGGCGCACGAGCCGGTTTCTTCGGGAGCCGGCTTTTTGTTGGATGCGCCGGAGGCCGGTGCGGCTTCAGCGCGTCGTGCGACGGCGATATTCGCCGGGTGAGACGCCGGTGATCTGTTTGAAGCGGCGGAAGAAATAAAACTCGGTGGAGAAGCCCAACGAGTAGGCGATGTCCTTGATGCCGCGGTTGGTCGCGCAGAGCTCGTGGCAGGCGAGCTCGATGAGATGGCGCGAGCGAAACGTCGTGGGCGTGACGCCGCACAGCCGCTTGAATTTTTTGCGATAAGCCTGCTCGCCCAGTCCTAGCGGCTTGGCGATCTTCACCAGATCGAGGGATTTGTCCGGCGGCAAGGCGAGGAGATCGGCGCGGGCCTGGTTCGCCCAGGCTACGTCGTGGTCGGACAGCGACTCGGCCCAGGTGGCGCACATCTCCGCGATGAGATCGAGAAGCCGGCCGGTGTCGCGCAGCGAGGGATCACGGGATTTTTGCGCGAGCGGCAGCACGACCTCGTGGAACCGGCCGAGCCAGTAGTCCACCGGTGCGAGGTGCCGGATGGGTTCGGCGGGATCG
>JBEVND010000157.1:0-5949 GCA_040508285.1 Rariglobus sp.
GGAGGCGGATGTCGCCAGAACCCGTGCGAACGCGATAGTTATCGGACTGGTTAATCGAGCCGCTGGAGGAAACGATGTTGATCGTGCCGGTGGTGCCTGAGGCCACATCGGCATCGAGCGTGATGGTGCCCGAGGCAAGGACGTTGACGTGACCGGACGTCGAGGAAATCGCGGCGTTGACCGTGGCGGCGCCGGCGACGGTGTTGACGTGGATGTTACCGGAGCCGTGAGCGGTGATGACGCCATCGACGGTGAGCGAACCGGTGGTGACAACGAGCGACACCGGGGAATTGCCCGCAGCGGTAACGATGCCGCCAGACGCGACGGTCAGCGTATCCGTTTCTTGGATAAAGATACCACCCGAGGTGGTGAGAAGCGCTTCGATGGAACCGACGGTGGTGTCGATATCCCCTGCCCCGCTGGTGCCGATGCCGGTCGCGGCCTTGAGCTTGGCGTGGCCGGTGGTGACCAGCAACGCGCCTTCCGTGAGCGTATCATCGACGAGCGCGCCAGCGGTGCCTTCGACCGTGAGAGCGCCGGAGGTGCTGACGATGGAGGACTGGAAAATAACCGACTGGGCGGCGGTGACGGTCACGGCGCCCGTGGTGGTGGTGATGGCGCGGGTGTCCGCATTAACGCCGTCCGTGAGCGTAATGGTGCCGCCGGAGAGCAGCGTGATCGCACCGGTGGTGGAGATGAGATCGGACTTCGCGGCAGCATCGCCAACGGAGGACGTGACGGTGCCATCGAACGCGACGCGGTTGACCGAAAGAGCGGCAACGGTGCCGATCGTCAGGTCGTTGGTTTCGTCGATGGAAATACCACCGTTGGTCGCAGACGCGGCCAGCGTGGCGAGCGTGGTCTTGAGCGTGCCAACGCCGATGGCCGCGGTAAGGCGTGCCGACGAGGCGGAAATATCGAGAAGCGCGTCGCCTGCGTTGAGAATCGAACCATCGGTGGCGGTGACGGTGACAGAGCCCGTGCCGGCGTTGATACCGGTGAGCGTGACGCTGTCTTGGGCGAGGAGGCGGATGTTGCCACCCGCAGTGACAGCGGACACGCCGTCGGCAAAAGTGATCGAGCCGGAGCCTGCTTCGACGTCGAGCGTGCCGAAACCGGTCGCGGTGAGCGACGCGCCAGTGTTCAACAAAACGGAGCGGCTGGCGCGCGTGGTTACATAAACGCCCGAAATAGCCGCGACCGTGACGATGTCGGTAAAGGCATCGAGGCGGACATTGGAGGAGGCGGTGATGGCGCCGGTCGCGGTGATGGCACCGGCGAGGCTGGAGAGAATGGAGTGGCCGCCCGCATTGGAAATGCCGGTGACAGTAACATCGTCAGCTTCTTCGATGACGATATCGCCCGAGGTCAGGTTGGTCGCCTTCAGCGAGCCGACATTTGTATCGATATCTCCGCTACCAGTGGCACCGATGCCAGTCACGGCTTGCAGAGTGGCCAGGCCGGAGGTGGTGAGATTGGCCGCTTCGCCGGTGAGCACATCGGTGATGGCAGCACCGGAATCGAGCGTGATGTCGCCCGAAGTGGCCGTGATGATCGAGAGAGCGATGGCTCCGGTCGCGGTGAATGAAACCGGGCCGGTGGCGGCGCGCACGATGGTGCCGTCGCTCATGGTGATGGCGCCCGTGACGTTCAGCGTGACTGAACCGGCTCCGCTGACGACGAGCACATCGTCGTCGGAATCGCCCTTATTGAGCGTGAGACCGCCGCCGGTGGTGAGATTGATCGAGCCGCCGTCCAAGGCGACGACGTCGGCCAAGGAAACCGCGGACTGGACAGTGGTCGCGTGATTGGCGGCGACGGTCGTCACGACCACGCTCACGTTGTCCACGACAAGTGCGCTTGTCTCCGAAATCCGGATACCGCCGGAGCCGGAAGAGGCGGCGAGCGTAGTGACGTCGGTCTGAAGCAGGCCGATGGCGTTGCCGGCAACGAGGCGGAGGCCGGTGGCAACGAAGTCGATTGCAGAGTCGCTGATCGCGTCGGTGATCGAACCGGATGTCGCGGTGACCGAGATATTGCCGGCGCCTGCGTTGAAGCTGCCAACGACGACATCGACGGCGGCCGCCGCGCGGATGGAGCCGCCGCCGGTCTGAACCGACGCGGTGCCTGTCTGGGTGATGGAACCTGCGGTCGCGGTAAGATCGACCGAACCGGATCCGCCGGTGGTGAGGTTGGCGGCAAAAGCGATCGACTGGCCGGCGGCCACCGTGATGTGTCCGCTGTCGCTGGAGATCGTGTTGTTGGCGGCGATGTTCGCGGAGGCGGAAAGGAAGATCACGCCGGTGCCGTTGGCGGAGATCTTGTCGGTCAGCGTAATGGTGCCGGCGAGCGCGGTGAGACTGATGTTGCCGTTGGTGACGGTCGAGACATCGGACTGGGCGCTGTCCAACTGATCGCTGGTCGTGCCGTTGATATTGACGCGCTTCGTGGTGACGGTGACCGAGCGAATCTCCACGTCGTTATCTTCAACGAGCGTGATGTGCCCGAGGCGGCTGTAGGCCGAAAGCGCACCGGTGGAGATTTCGAGCGCGTTGCCTGCGGCGCCGATGGACGCGTCGGCCTGGAGGCGGGTCGCGCCGGCGACGATGTTTTTGTGCGTTTCACCGGCATCGGTGATCGCTGCGGTGTCGGAGATGACGCTGACGAAGCCGGTGCCGGCATTGAGGCCACCGAGAACAATGGCATTCTTGGCATGGACGCGGATGTTGGCGTCGGTGGCGGTGACCAGGGAATCGGCCACCATGGTGACGTCGCCATTGGCGGCATCGATGAACGCGTGGCCACCGGTGGTGGTGACGCGGGAACCGGCGGCGAACTTGACCGACTGGCCGGCGATGACGCTGATATTACCCGTGCTCGACGTGATCGAAATGTTGGTGCCGATCTCGACATCGAACGTCGAACCGGTCGCCTCAAGACGGACATTGCCCGAACCGTGCGCGGTGACGGCAGCATTGACCTTGAGCGTGGCGCTGGTTCCGCCGAGAGACAGATTACTCTGAATGTTGACCGAGCCGTTGCCCGCGGTGGTGCTGACGCCGGTGCCCGCAATGGTCAGTCCCGTGAGGCCGGCGTGCTGCACGTAAATGTCGCCGGAGACGGAGTTGGTCGCCTGAAGCGAACCGGCATCGATATCGAGATCGGCCAGACCCGAGGCGCCGATACCCGTCTTCGCGGTGAGCGAGACGAGCGCGGTGGTGACGATGTTCGGCAACGAATCAGAGAGAAGATCGCCATCTTTGATGGCGCCATCGGCGACGAGATTGAGAGCGCCGGTGGACGTGTTGATGTAACCGACCGTGATATCGCCGCCATCGGTGGTCGTGAAGTTGACCGCGCCGCGATTTGCACCGGGGGTCGTGGTGGCGTTGTTGACCGTGATCGAGCCGGAGTTGGTGATCGAAACCGCGCCGGTGCCGACCATCTGAAGGCCATTGACAACGCGCGCAGCGGAACCGCCGGAGATGTAGACGGTGGGCGCGTAGGTGTAACCCGAACCGCTAGAGCGCGAGATCTGATAAACGTAGGCCGAGAGCGTCGACACTACGTTGGCACCGACACCACCCGTGCCGGAAGTAGGAGTGACAGAAATAGCCGGAGCCGAACCGTAAGAGAGGCCTGCGTTGCCCGTGGTCACGGAAACGAGCTGGCCGTTGGCGAGGCCACCTGAAGACGAAGCGTCGGCGCCGCCGCCGCCTTGGTAGCCCAAGGCGCTAATCGCAGTATAACCCGAACCCGCGCTCGTGATGAGATAGTTGCCGACCGAGCCGGTGATCAACGCCGTGCCACTGCCCAAGGTGCGACCGTCGCCCAAGATAGTGACGGTCGGGGCGGCAGAGTAACCGGCGCCTTGGCCCGAAACCAAAATTTCACGGATACCGCCCGACGCGAGTTGAGCGACCGCGGTGGCTGCCGTGGTGGGCGAACCACCGGAAATGACGATGACCGGAGGCGAAAGGAAAGTGCCAGCGGTAGCCGCATTGAAATTGATCTGAGTAACGTAGCCGCCGACCACTGTAGCGGTCGCCAGGCCAGAAGTGCCGTTGACGGTAACGGTGGGCGCCGAGGTGTAACCGGAGCCGCCATTGATGAGCGTGATCGTGGCCAACCGTTGCTCGAGCGTGGCCGTCGCCGCGGCGCCCGTGCCGCCCGCGAGGATCTCTCCGCTCAGCGTGAGCGTGCCCATCTTGTTGACGGTGGTGAGGAGCGTGACGTTGTCCTTGGCCCACACGGCGAGTGTATCCGAAATCACACGACCACCGGTCTGGCTGATTGCTCCGCCGTTTGCGCGAAGCACGATGGAAGACGTCGCGCCGACAGCGCGAATGGTTTCAGTGCCGACGGCGCCGGTGAGTGTGATGCTGCCGGAGGTCTCGCCTGCAACCAGCTCGATACGCTGATTGGTGGCCGAGGTGGAAATCGTGCGGAGAAGACCGCTGTTGCCACCGGTGCCATTGACCGTGATCGAGCCCGTGCCGGTCATGCCGGCAGTGAGCGAGAGGCGGTCGGCCGCGTAAACGGCGCGATTGATGATGATGTTGGTGGCGGCTTCGAAGCGGATCCACGCGTTGCGATCCGAGAAGTTTTCCTCGACGATGTTTTCGCCACCGACGGCACCGCGATTGATGACGCCGTTGACCGTGATATCGGTCTCACGAGCGATGAAGCGGACGTAGTCAACCGTGTTGGCGACGTCGAAGTTCTGGGTGACCACGATCGAACCGCCGACGATGACGGTGCGATTCAGCACGCGAGGCTGGAGATGCGTCGCGCCCGTGGAACCGACGTAGGCCTTGCCGGTGCCGGCAACAATATCACCGATCACCACCGACGCGAAGCCGGCCTGGATCGCCTTGAGGTCGACGCTGTCGATCACGAGGCTGGCGGCGGGTGCGCCCGTGGCGTTGGCACCGATGGAGAGTGCGCGCGCTACGTTGTAAGGCTTGAGCGTGAGCGTGGACGTCGGGCTGGTGGTCGAAATCGAGTTAACGAGATCGATGTTGTTCGCGGTGATCGTGGCGTTGCCGGTGCCGACGACGAGCGTGCTGATCGCGACGGTGCCGTTGGCTCCGGACGTGGTGACGTCGAGTGAGGTAACGGAATTGACTGCACCGACGAAGCGGATGTCGCCGGTCACCGTGCCGCCGTGACCGATGGTGACGTTGCCCGAGGTGACGTCGGCGTTGAAGTTGACGTTGGTCGCGTGGGTGATGACGAGCGCGACGGTCGAATCGAGCAAGAGGCTCGAGTTCGAAGTGAACGTGATGCTGTCACCGGCGGCCAGCGTGAGGCTGTCGGGACGCAAGGACGCGCTCTGACCGACGTTGTTGCCGAAGCTGATGGCGCCCGCAGTGAAGATGCCGCCGTGCTTGTCGAAATCGAAACGGGCGTTGTTGGAGAACGAAACGCTGCCGATCTTGCTGCGGTCGGCCTGATCGCCGATCGCGACGTTGCCACTGACGGTGACGTTGCCGTTGAAGGTCACGTTCGCCGCCTTCATGATGCGGATGTTACCCAGAACCGTGAGCGAGCTGTTGAAGCGCAGGTCGGCGGCGTCCTCGATGATCAGGTCGCCCTTGATAATGACGTTGCCGGTGAAGGTGACGTTGAGGGCCTTCTTGATGTAGAGATTGCCTTCGAGGGTAACGGACGCGTCGAACGAAACGTCGCCGACCACGCCACCGGTGGTCGACGCATTGATGGTGACGTTGCGCAGGCCATTGTTGGTGATGCCACCGACGGCACCAGTGATCGAGATCGTGCCCGTCGCGTTGAGGATGATGTCGTCGAGTCCGCCGTTGGTGTTCACACCGCCGTGCGCACCGGTGTGGTTGTCACCGTTAAGGGTGCCGTTGATGCGGAGCACGCCGCCGGTCGAGGTGATGGAGCGCTCGCCGCCCACCTGATTAAAATTACCGCTGACTTCGA
>JBEVND010000180.1:0-3456 GCA_040508285.1 Rariglobus sp.
GTCGCGGCGGCTTGCAACGGATTACCTCTGACCCCGATCTCGCCCGGGCTGGCCGCGCTCGCCGGCATGGTGGCGTTTTTCGCGGGAGGTTCACGGGCGTTCTTTGCCGCGATCGTCCTCGGCGTGGAAATCACCCAACAGGCCGGCGTGCTCTGGCCGGTGGCCACCGCCGCGACGACGTCGCTCGCCGTGGCGCATTTGCTGTCGGCGCGCTCCCTCATGAGCAGTCCGGTGGAACAACGCGGCGTGCGCGTGCCCATGGATTTCGACACCGATGTGTTTGCCCATGTCACCGTCGGGCAAGTCATGGAAAAGGCGCCGCATACGCTTTCCACACGCATGAAAGTCTCCGAACTCGCCGATCGCGTGGGCGCGCACGATCCCGAGGTCTGCCATCACACGGCGTTGCTCGTCACGGATGACAACCAGTTGCTCGCTGGCATCATCACGCGCCGAGATCTGCTGGCCGCCGTGGCACGCGGAGCCTCCGACGACGAGGTGGGGGCGGTGATGACCACCGGACTTATCTTCGCTTATCCGGACGAATCGTTGCACGACGCCGTTGAGCGCATGCAACTCCACGATATCGGACGACTGCCGGTGGTTGACCGCGACGATCCCAAAAAGCTCATTGGCTACCTCGGCCGCTCCGCCGCGCTATCGGCCCGGCGGGTGCGCTGGTCGGAAAATCATGAAGCCGAACCCGGCTGGTGGCAGCGCAGTCGTCGCAAATTATAAAGCGCCGCGCATCAGAGTATAAATTGGTAGGGCGACAGGGATTTGAACCCTGACTCAAAGGATTATGAGTCCTCTGCTTTAACCGTTAAGCTATCGCCCCGACGTTTGCTCCGACCGTGAAGCTGGAGCGCCTCAACGTGAAACACGTCCAAACGCCCGAGGTAAAGCCCGCATGTTGCCGGCTTACTTTTCCGACTCTCCGTCGATGCGTTGTGAACGGCTGGGCGCCTGCGTTTCCACGTTGAGGCGGATCGACTCCAAGTTTTCGCGCACCAGATCTCCCATCGATTCGCAGCTCAGGTAGGCCTCGCGCCCATAATGCTCCGCCAAGGTCACGCGCAATTCATGCACGCTTTCCCGCGTCGCGATCTCATCGGAAGACATCGCTGTGAGCAAAAGCCTCAGCCGCTCCTCGCTCAAAATCGCTCGCTGCAGAATAAGCACCTGCTCCTCACGCTGATACTGCTCGGCGGTCTCGATGCGCAGTTGCTTCGCGCAAAACAGGGCCAGCGCCTGGTTGTCCTTAAAGAACTGCGGACGATACAGGTTCATCCGTCCTTCGTAACTTTGCTGGTCGAAATCCATCGCCCGAATACGAATCTGCGCGCCCTCGAAATCCGGCGTGACCACGACCACAAAGTTGTAGCTGCGCATGTCGCCCAGCAGGCGCACGAAGCAGCGCTCGTTGAACTTCACGAGCTCCTTGGCGAGACGGATCGGCTTGATTTCCGGACTGTCGAGCCAGCGGTCGATAAACTCGTTGCCCGGGATACCCGCGATGTGCTCCTCGACGAGCGTGTTGCCGCACGTAAGGTAGTTGAGACGATTGGGCGAAAGCAGATGCTCCAGCTCCAACCCGTAAACCCGCGAAGCATCGCCGCGCTTGATGTAGAAGTAGTCGGGGTTGTCGTTATACGCATTCACAATCCGGATACGGAAAGGTGCGGAGTTACCGAAGGCACAGTAATCGATGCGATCGATATAAAGGTGCATCATCACCGACAAATCGCCGTCCACGCGGATGTGCGCATAGACGCGCTTCAAATCGTCCTGCAGAGACTCCATCTCCAGCGGGTCGTAGAACACGTTCTCCCACAGGGTTGGCTTGCCCTTGGAATCCTCGAGCGGCACCGACTCGGAAAACCGGCGCAGCCGGTCATAGGTCACCGGCAGCGCGCGCTCGCGGCGGTAACGGCGCAAATACGCCCGCAGCCCCTCGCTGATCGGGAAGCTGGGTTTCTTCTGCTGTCGCACGGTAGGGCGCGGCGTTTCGTCCATGGTGCCGCAACGTGCAGGCCCCCTTCCGTCATGGCAACGGCGGATGCAGGCCGTCCCGTTGCAAAAATCCGTCAAATATCCGGCCCGTCCGCTTTCGCCTCGTCTCGGTTTTTCCAGCGGCTACGTTCGCGGAACAACTCCACCCAACCCCTATGTTGCTGCTCGCCGCCACCGCGCTCGAAAAAATGCAAGCCGTCCCGCCCAAGGTCTGGCTCAATATCGCCCTTGGCATTCTCATCCTGATCGCGGCCATCATCCTTATTCGCAAAGCCGCGGAGATGAACAAAGTGCTGCTGGCGGTCATCATCTTCGTGGTGATCACGGGCGTGGGCTTTAACTGGGTTTACGCGCGAAATGAGCCCAAATTCCTCACGCCTTTGATCGATCCCATCGCAAAGTTTTTCCCTACTGCCGCCAAAAAAGCGGAAAAGGAAAAGCACGCGCCCGCCCCCTGATCGCCGTTCGTTTCGGCTGGCGAAACCCCGTCCGGCCCAACATCGGGCACCGCGGAGAGCCCGCTCCCTCTCGGCGCCCCGCCTTTCGGCTGGGTAATGCATGAGTCGGGTTTGTGCTGAGAATGAACGCATCTCTCCGAAATTGGGATTGGTCTTTGGCCTGCCTTTCTTCAGAAAGTTTTACTTTTCACACCTACACCATGTCCAAGACGCACTCCGACATCGGACTCATCGGCCTCGCCGTGATGGGTCAGAACCTCGCCCTCAACATCGCCGACCACGGCTTCCAGATCTCGGTCTACAACCGCACCGTTGAAAAGACCGACAAGTTCGTCGCCGAAAACCCGAACACCCCCGGCGGTGTCGTCGGCACCAAGACGCTCCAAGAGTTCGCCGCTTCCCTCTCCAAGCCCCGCAAGGCCATCATCTTGGTCCAAGCCGGCAAGCCCACTGACGCCGTGATCGACGGCCTTACTGCCGTGTTCGAGCCCGGTGACATCATCATCGACGGCGGCAACGCCCTCTGGACCGACACCATCCGTCGCGAAAAAGCCCTCAAGGAAAAGGGCTTCCTCTTCATCGGTTCCGGCGTGTCCGGCGGCGAAGAAGGCGCGCGTTTCGGCCCCTCCCTCATGCCCGGCGGCGACAAGGCTGCCTTCAAGGAAATCGAGCCGATCTGGAAGGCCATCGCCGCCAAGGTCGACAAGAAGACCGGCAAGCCCATCAACGGCGCCAAGCCCGGCAAGCCCGTCAAGGGCGGCGTGCCCTGCACCACTTACATCGGCGAAAACGGTGCCGGTCACTACGTGAAGATGGTTCACAACGGCATCGAGTATGGCGACATGCAGATGATCTGTGAGGCCTACTCCCTCCTCTCCGGCCTCCTCGGCCTCAAGCCCGCCGAACAGTCCGAGATCTTCTCGACCTGGAACAAGGGCGCCCTCGACAGCTTCCTCGTCGAAATCACCGCCGACATCCTCAAGCA
>JBEVND010000207.1:0-3717 GCA_040508285.1 Rariglobus sp.
ACCGCGGATTGAGATTCTTTTGCCACCGCAAATTCATCCGCGGGCAGCACCGCCACCGCGGAGGATTCGGGAGGCGTGGAAACGGCGATGGAAGGAGTATTCATCACGCGGAAAAATCAGGGAGTGGCTTTGATCGCTTTCACCAAACGCAGGCGGTCGGTGAGTTGCGCGGCACGTTTGGCAAGATCGACGTCGGCGGAAGCGCCCATCTCTTGCAGGATCGGGCTCACCACATCGCTCTTCATCAGATAAAGAATTTTCACTGCCGTGGATTCGTCGAGTTGCTGCAGAATCCCGACAGCGGCCTTGGGCGTGAGCTCGCTGTAAGTCTTGGCGAGCGTCTTGAGGTTCTTCGTCTCCTCGGCCTCGAACTCCACCATGCTGCGGACGACATCCTTGCGAAGCGTTTCGATCTGCTGCCGGGTTTTCTCCAGTTCGCGGAGGTCGGCGGCGAGGCGCTCTTCGCGGGCAACAATGGCCTGTTCACGCACGCTGAGCGCGGCCTTCTGGTCCTTCAATTCAGAGGCGAGATTCTCGATCTCGAGTGTCCAGAAATCCCACGGTTTTTCGGGACGCTCCGGCTCGCCGGCCTTGGCTTGATGCTGGCGTGCGACCACGGCAAGTGCCTTGGCTTCGTGCCAGAAAACACCCACGCCGGTGCCCACGCCCAGCGCGAGCCCGAGCACTACAGGAATAACGGGTTTTGAAAGCAGTGACATAACGTAAAGGGGATGCGCGTGGTTCAGCCCGCGCGCGCGGCGAGTGCGTTGGTGCGGTCGTCAAGCAGCGCCTGTTCTTCGCGCTCAAACTCATGGCGGTGCACCGCGCGTGCCTTCGTTTCCAGCGTCTCGATCAAGCGAACATCGCGGCGCGATTCGATCCACGCCTGGCGCGCGACTTCGGCGGCGGCCTTGGCCTTCGCGACTTGTTTCACAGCCTCGGCTTGCAACGCCTGCTCATCACGCAAGGCCTGCAAGAATCCGGTCTGCGCCGCCGGTTGAAACGTGCCGGAGCGCTCCCGGGCGATCACCGTCTCCAATTCGGCGATACGATGTTGGATCACCTGCAACGCGCTCTCGGCTTCGGCACTCGCACGCACAGCGGCGGCGAAACGCTCACGCTTCTCGCCTTCGCGCAACTTGCGCTGGATGGCGACGGAATGGAGCGGGAAGCGGAATTTTTTCATGGCCGGATGTGAAAGTGCGTCTCTTATTGCAGAGCCGGTGCCAGCCAAATGGATCAATTCACAGGACTCTCTAAATAAACGATTTAAAAGTTTATTAGTGAAACCGGGACAACGCGTGCAGAGAACAACTTACCGCCTAGGCAGAATTTTCCTTAGCGCTCACCGACACCACGGGTCACGGCGCGTGGCATCGCTTCGAATCACGCCATTGCTCCCCGGACGACGCTGCGGTTACGCTTAACCGACGATTTTCTTCAGCGCCGCATACGTATCGGCGCGTTCGATACGTTGATGCGTGGGCTGGCGAAGGAAACCGCGAATCGGCTCGTGCAGCGCCACCGCCTGGTCGAGCGCGGGGTTTCCGCCCTTCTGGTAGGCGCCGATCGTGATCAAGTCCTCGCTCTTGCGATACGTGGCGAGGTGTTCGCGCGCGCGACCGACCGAGGCGACCTCGTCGGGGGTGCACACGTCGTTCACGAGACGCGAAACGCTTTCGAGCACGTCGATGGCGGGGTAATGATTCGCGTGCGCCAGCGAACGGGAGAGCACAATGTGTCCGTCGAGAATACCGCGCACGGCGTCCGCCACGGGCTCGTTCATGTCGTCGCCATCAACCAGCACGGTGTAAATTGCGGTGATGGCACCTGATTCACCGGCACCGGCTCGCTCGAGGAGGCGCGGCAGCTTGGCGAAAACGGACGGCGTATAACCGCGCGTGGCGGGCGGTTCACCCACGGCGAGGCCGATTTCGCGCTGGGCCATGGCGAAGCGCGTGACGCTGTCCATGAGGAGGAGCACATTGGCGCCGGCATCGCGGTAGGATTCGGCAATCGCGGTGGCGGTGTAGGCCGCGCGCATGCGGAGAGGCGCCGGCGTGTCGCTCGTGGAAACGACGACCACGCTGCGCTTGAGGCCTTCTTCACCGAGGTCTTTTTCGAGGAATTCGCGCAACTCACGACCGCGCTCGCCCACGAGACCGACCACGACGACATCGGCTTCGGCACCGCGGGCGATCATGGACAGCAACGTGGATTTACCCACGCCGGAGCCGGCGAAGAGACCGACACGTTGTCCGCGGCCCATCGGGGTGAACGCATCAATCGCGCGCACGCCGGTGACGAACGGTTGTTTGATGCGTTGACGACGCAGCGGGTGCGGTGGCTTGGACGTGGTGACGTCGCCGCGACGCGTGACGAGCGGACCGAGTCCGTCCATCGGGCGGCCCATCGCGTCGAGCACGCGGCCGAGCAGCTGCGGGCCGGGCACGGGCAACGACGGCAGGTCGCACGCCATGACTTCGGTGCCAGCGTGGAGACCCGTGATCTCGCCGAGCGGCATGAGGAGCACGTGTTGCCCGCGGAAGCCGACCACCTCTGCATAGCTGTCGAAGTCACCGCGCTCGGAGCGGAGTTTGCATAATTCGCCGAGCCCGACGTTGGGTCCCTCGCTCTCGATGATGAGGCCCGTGACACCGGTGACGCGACCGAGTCGGCGAGCCGTGGGCATGGCGCGCACCTGGGCGCGGATGTTTTCAACGAGCGAAGGAATTTGGGTCATGGCCGTGTGAATCAGGAAGCGAGCAGCTCGCGTTCGAGGGCTTCGAGTTTGGCGGAGATACGCGCATCGGTGATGCCGAAGCGGCTGCGCACCTGGCAGTCGCCGGGCGACATCGATTCGTCGGCCGTGATCCGCAGCCCGGGATATTGTGCGGCCCAGGACGAGTTGAGTTTCTCCAACAACGCGGCATCGCGCGGACTGATGATGAGTTCGAGGTTTTCGCGCTCGGGATAAAGCGCTTCGAGCACCTCGCGGCAGTGCGTCTGCACGACCTCGACGGGCGGCTCGTAACCGGCGAGCAGGCGGCGGGCGAGATCGATGGCCAGGGCAGGCAACGCGTTTTGGAGCTGGGTGACGATCGCGTCCTCGGCTCCGGCGAGGCGCCCGAAAAGACCTTCCTGCAACTGCTGCAAACCGTGGCGCAGATCGACCATTTGCTGGTCGGCAAACGCGCGGGCGGAATCCGCGCCCTCGCGGTAGGCCTGCTCGCGGATGGCGGCGACTTCGCGTTCGTCGAGGGCGCGCGTCTGGCCGGCAATGGCCGCGCCGGACAGCGAACGATCAAAAGGGACCAGACGGGTGAACGAGGGCATCGGGATAAACGTTATGCGACGACTCCGGATTCACCGCCGTCGAGCGAGACCACGCCTTCGTCTTCGAGGCGGCGGACGACCTGAATGATCGAGTCCTGGGCGACCTCGACATCCTTGATACGCATGGGCCCGAGCATGCTGATTTCGTCGCGCAGGCTCTCGGCGGCGCGCTTCGAAATGGAGGCGAAGATCTTCTCCTTGATGGCCTCGCTGGCGGCTTTCATCGAGATGCTGAGGTTCGCCGAATCGACCTCGCGCAACACGCGTTGCAGGTCGGACGCTTGCAGGCGGCCGAGATCTTCGAAGCTGAACATCTTCTTGCGCACGGCGGCACCGAGCGGGGCGTTGCGTTCCTCGAGACGGAGCAGGAGATTCTTCGTG
>JBEVND010000397.1:0-6210 GCA_040508285.1 Rariglobus sp.
CCATCGCCCGCTTCGACGCGTTGTCCGCCGTCGGGGTTGATGATTTGCGTAGTTCCTCGCTGGATACCGACGATACGGACCCCGGTTTCGCGGGCGACTTGGAGCTCCGCGAGAGTGCGGCCGGCGTGAGGGCCCGGGGGCAGGGCGTGGGTTTGCAGGATGGAGCCGGCGAATTCCTCGGCGGTTTCTTCTTCGCGGGTTTTGACGGTCTCCTGAACGAAGGCACGTGCGGAATCCAAACCCTCTTTTTTGCCGAGGAGGAGCAGTTTGTCGCCGGGATAAACACGCAGGTCGGGGCCGGTGCGGGTGATGGTGTGGCCGTTGCGCTCGAGCTCGATCACCGAGCAACCGAAGCGCGACGGAATGGCGAGCTGGGCAAGGTTTTGGCCAGCGTAGGCGGCGTTGTCGGGAACAACGTGTTCCTGGAGCTGCATGCCCCAGGATTCGAGGCCTTGGTCGAGGGCGATGCGGGCATCAACGCGTGCTTGTGCGGGAGCTTCATGGTCGTCGGCGAGCACGGCGTGGACGGAGTTTTGCCAGCTGCTATGCCAGTAAACCAGGCGGCGGGAGAAAACGATTGCGACGACCAGTGCGGCCGTGGCGATGATGAGCCAGCCCCAGCCGGGAAGGGTGTTGGCAGGCAGCAACGCGTAGAGCCAGTAACCGAGGCCCAACGCGGCGATGGCACGAAAGCCTTGTTCGATGATGGGCGAGGGAAGGCGGGTGCTGACGGAAAGGCTCTCCGCGAGAATCATGATGATCGCGGAAACATTGCGCCAAAGGGCGACGAGCAGGACGAGAACGATGAGGCCGAGGGCACTCCAGAAAACGATGTCGAGCATCGTGTCTTCCAGCCATCCAGAGGGCAGGGTGTCGTGAAGCACGCCGAGGATGGGCACGGCGAAAATCATGAGGCCGGAAATCAGCAGCATCTCGACGGCGACCTGCGGAATACGACTGCGGATGAGTTTCCACGCGATGGGCGCGGACTTGGCGTTTTGCGCCTGTTGAAGCCAGCCGTGATATGCGTCGAGGGCCCGCGTGAGCCAAAGCGGTTCGAGGCGGTCGCCGAGGCGGAGAATCGGCGCGGAGTAGCGGTTGATCAACGGCGTGGCGAGGACGGTGAGAATCGAAGTGCCGACGGCCAGCGGGTAGTATTGAGGCGAAAGCACCTTGGTGCTCACACCGAGCTGGGCGATGATGAAGGTAAACTCGCCGAGGGGTGTGAGGAGCAGGCCGGCACGACGCGCTTCCTTGGGGGCGGTGCCGGTGAGCACCATGGCGAGGCCGATGGCGAACGGACGGGCGAGCATCGAAAAGACAAAGAGGCCGATGATCCAGTGCCAGACCTGTCCGAGCAGCGAGATGTCGATCATCATGCCGATGGCCACGAAGAACACACTGCTGAACAAGTCCTTCATGCCGGCGAAGGATTTTTCGACGCCGTGTTTTTGGGGCATCTCGGCCACGATGGCGCCGAGGAGAAAGGCTCCGAGCGCGAGCGAGTAGCCGGCCTTGGCGGCGCACAGGGCGAGGAAGAACAACACGCCGGCGACGATGATGGTCTGAAGCTCGGGGTCGGCGCGTTTTTCCAAACGACGGAGCAGTCGGGGGACAAAGAGGAGGCCGGCGCCGACAAGTAACACGACGAAGGCACTCAGGCTCGCGAGCATGCTGCCGATGTGCGCGTCGTCACCGGAGGCACCTGCTGCGGCGCGGCTGGCGAGCACCGTCAGCATGATGACGGCGATCACGTCTTCGACGATGGTGATGGCGAGCGAGCGTTGCGCGAATCCCTCGTGAGTGAGTTTGAGTTCAGTGATCGTCTTGGCGGTCACGGCCGAACTGGAAACGAGCAGAATACTCGCGATGAAAAGGATCTGGAGCGAGCTCCAGCCGGTGAACACGCCGAGAAGGTGCGTGAGGTTGAAAATGAAAAACGCGCCGAGAACCGTCGTGATTAACAGCGGCAATCCGAGCCGCCCGAGTTTGGTCAGGCTCAGCTCGAGACCGATCGCGAACATGAGGAAAACGAGACCGATCTGGGAAAGCGTTTCGATGCTGTCGACGTCGCTGATCAGTCCGAACGGTGGCGTGTGCGGGCCGACCGCGATGCCGGCGAGGAGGTAGCCGACGATGACGGAGAGCCCAATGCGTTTGCAGAGGGCACCGGCGATGCCGGCGGCGAGCAGCACGATGGCGAGGTCTTGGATTAAATGGATGCCGTGCATGTGGGAAGTTCCGGGAACGTTGACGCGACGCTGCGTGATTCCTGCAAAATCGAGTGTGAAGGCAGGCCCGCCGGTGAGGCTTGTCAACGGGACTTCCGGCTCGGGGCGCAAAAAAGCCCGGCGCCATTGCGGGCGTCGGGCTCGGGGCCGGTGAATAGGCGAGTTTTTCGCGTGCGCGTTAGCCGCGTTTTTTGGCGATGAGCTCTTCGAGTTTCACGATGTCGGCCGAGAACACGCGGATACCTTCCGCGGTCTTTTCGGTGGCCATGGCGTCGTCGTTGAGCGCGAAGCGGAAGTCAGCTTCGTTGAACGTGACTTTCTTGAGATCGGCCGAAGCGGCCTTGGACGGGTCGAGCTTGCGGACGATGGGCTCGTTGGAGGCTTTGAGTTCGCCGAGGAGGGCGGGCGAGATGGTGAGCAGATCGCAGCCGGCGAGCTCGATGATTTCGCCGGTGTTGCGGAAGGACGCGCCCATGACCTCGGTCTTGTAGCCGAACTTTTTGTAGTAGGTGTAGATCTGAGTGACAGAGATAACGCCCGGGTCTTCGGCACCGACGAAATCTTTGCCGGAGTTCTTCTTGTGCCAGTCGAGGATGCGGCCGACGAAGGGCGAGATGAGCTGGATGCCGGCCTCGGCGCAGGCGACGGCCTGGGCAAACGAAAAGAGGAGCGTGAGGTTACAGTGAATACCTTCTTTTTCGAGCTGCTCGGCGGCCTTGATGCCCTCCCACGTGGAGGCGATTTTGATGAGGATGCGGTCGCGTTTGATGCCGGCTTTTTCGTAGAGGGCGATGATCTCGCGGGCCTTGGTGAGCGTGGCTTTGGTGTCGAATGACAGGCGGGCATCGACCTCGGTGGAAACGCGGCCAGGGACGATTTTGAGGATCTCGACGCCAAAGTTAACAAGGAGGCGATCGATCACGTGGCCGATGTCGGCGGAAGCGCCGGCGTCTTTGATGGCCTGATCAACGAGCGGGGCGTAGGCGGACATGCCGGCGGCCTTGAGGATGAGCGACGGGTTGGTCGTCGCATCTTGGGGCGTGTAGTCCTTGATGCTGGCGAAGTCGCCGGTGTCGGCGACGACCTTGGTGAATTGCTTCAGCTGATCGAGTTGGTTGGGCATGGGTTTTAAAAAGTGAGCGGAAGTGTCGGGATGAAAGGTGGAATTATGCGCGCGGCGGCGGATTTGTCACGGCTGGGGGAGCGGGTTGTTCTGCAAATAATTTCTTAACCAGATGAGCGCGGTTTCTTCGTTGTCGAAGGCACCGTCGAGTTGGGCTTCGAACGCGGTGGCGAGAAGGGGCGTGAAATGCGAACCAGGTTTATACCCGAGCGCGATGAGATGGCGGCCCAGCAAAATCGGCTGGGGTGGGCTGACCCTAATGGACAACTGGTGGGCGCGCGTGCGGAGTTTTTCGATCAAGACAAGATTCTCGGGACCACTGAGTGGCGGCCGCCCCAAGCTGTCGGCGACCATGACGGCGCAGAGATCATCGATGGTCGCGGGGTGCAGTTTGCGCGCGAGGCGGAGGACGTGGCTGTCGGTGAATTCCCCCGAGCCGTGATGGTGCGCCAAATGCAGGACAACGAGCGGACGCACGCTTTCTATAACAGCGTGAGGCGAGCCGATGCGGTGTAAAAACGTATCCGCGATGGGGCCACCGGCCGACTCGTGACCGAGGCTGCGCCACCGCAAACGCCCTTGATGCTCGGATTGGCGGGTGGTTGCGGGTTTTCCGAAGTCATGCGCCAGCACCGCGAATAACAAAATTCGCCGGCGGGCAGCAGGTGCCTCCTGCCAATCGGGCAGCTTTACGAGTGCATCGCAGCAATGTTGGGTGTGGGTAAACACGTCGCCTTCCGGGTGCCAATCTGGGTCTTGCGGGCAGTCTCGTAGAACCGCGATCTCGGGGAAATGGCGGAGCCAGCCAGTTTCTTCGAGAACGGCGAGGCCGCGCCCGGGGAATTTGGACTGAGTTGCCCATTTATCCCACTCGCCCCAAACGCGCTCCACGGGGAGTTCGCTGTAAGTATTGACCATCGAACGGCAGAGTTCGGCCGTTTCCGGTGCGAGCGTGAGATTAAATCGCGCGGCAAATTGAAACGCCCGTAGAACGCGCAGCGGGTCTTCTGAAAAAGCAGGGCTGGTGTGCCGCAAAACGCCGTCGCGAAGATCTTGCTGTCCGCCGTGCGGATCGAAGATTTCGCCCGTAAATGGGTCAAAAGTGATCGAATTGATGGTAAAATCACGTCGGGCGGCCGCATCGGCGTCGCTTAGGAGGGGATCGGGCGTAACCGTGAAACCACGGTGTCCGGAACCGGTTTTTGATTCACGACGGGGAAGGCTGAAATCGTAGTCGCTCGACCCCAATCGGAGCTTAATGACCCCAAAACTGCGCCCAACGACGTCAGTTGAGCCGAATGGCATCAATATTTTCTGAAGTTCATCGAACGAGATCCCCTGAACTTCGATATCGAAATCCTTGGGCTCAAACCCAAGGAGCCAATCCCGAACGCATCCTCCTGCGAGGCGAGGGCGGGCGACCAAGCGAACTGCTTTTAAGACGACGAGTAAATCGGGCGGAAGCGTCACGATGCTGATTTATTGTCGTCGGATTGCGATTTTGAGGCCCCGATCAGCAAAAATACCCAACCGATAATGAGGGCGACTCCTCCAAGTGGAGTGATGGGCCCAAGCCAGCGCGGGCCACCGGTTGCCAACCAGTAAAGTGACCCTGAAAAAAGGAAGACGCCCAGCGTCCAGCTGGCGCAGGCTTTTGAATACCATCCCAAGGCCGATTTGGGGATAAGCTGCCTGTTCAATGCGACGGCAAGAATGGCCAAAGCATGTATAAATTGATAAAGGACGGCTGTTTGCCAAGTCGGGGCTGAATTGCTGGCCGCTAATGTCGCTTTGAGCGCATGGGCGCCGAAAGCGCCGAGGGCGACTCCGGTCAGGCCAAAAAAACCAGCAAAATAGAGATGGGCTTTCATCGAGGAGTTTTTTGCAGAGAAGGCAGGTTGATTTCCAACTGGATCAAAATCGGGCCGTTATCAGACGGCGGTGCGGGTCGGGTGACAACCGAGTAAAGACTTGAAGTGTTCCTAGTAATTCTTTGCATGCACTAGCCGATTTTCGGATTGGCGACCTGACAGAACTACAGAACTACAAAACTACACCCAATGAAAAAGACGATCCTCGCCATCGCTGCCCTCGCAGCCGGCGTCTCCGCCTCCGCTCAGATCCAGACCACGAAGTCCTCCGACCTCGCTGTCACGCTTGATGTTACCTACGTTTCTGACTACGTTTTCCGTGGTCTGAAGAACGCTGATGACTCCATCCAGCCCTCTGTCGAAGCCTCCTACGGCGACTTCTACGCCGGCGCCTGGCACTCCAACGACATCAACTCGAGCTCGGACTTCTCTGAGACCGATTTCTACGCTGGCTACAACCTCGCGATCAACGAGACCTTCTCCGCTGACCTCGGTGTTACCCGCTACACCTACAGCAACGCCGCTGCCGATTTGGACAGCACTGAAGTGTTCGCTGGCGTTAAGGCCAACGTCGTTCTGAGCCCCAGCCTCTACTACTACTACGACTTCGATAACGAGGTCTCCTCCTACATCGGCTCCATCGGCCACAGCTTCCCGATCGCCAACGTCGGCCTCAATGTCGATGTTTCCGCCATCTACGGCTTCATCCAGCGCCCCAAGGGCGACCAAGGCGACTACAGCTACTGGGGCCTCGGCGCTGCCATCCCTTACAAGCTGAGCGAGACCGCTACCCTCACTGCCGCCGTCAACTACACCCATGTTGACCGCAGCAACTTCCCTGCCGGTGGCGACCAAGACCAAGACAAGGTTGTCTTCTCGGTCGGCCTCGCTGTTGGCTTCTAAGCTGACTTAAGCAATCGCTTAAAAATTCGAGCCCGCCCTGCTTCACCGCAGGGCGGGCTTTTTTATTCACAATGGGGAAAAC
>JBEVND010000278.1:0-3154 GCA_040508285.1 Rariglobus sp.
CGCACGCCGACAGAAGAATTCCGTAATGCGGCCGAAAATGCGTGGTGACCTCCAGCAGCCAATGACGGTCCCCGGCAAAGGCGGCGACGGTAAGTCCGCACAGGCCGATTGCGCCGAACAGACCGACCCAAAGCGCAGCGTCGGTGAAGCCGCGAAGCGACCAAGATGATCGGGCGGTCGGTTGAGGCATGGTATAAAAAAAGCCACCCGGCGAGGAGTGGCTTTGAAGTGGTTTGGACGGCGCAGTGCGGGCTTAGATTTTGCCGGCTTTGCGCTTCTCGATGAGCTGGTAGAAATCGAGGAACAGCGGGTCGGCGTCATTCGGGCCGGGAGCGGCTTCAGGGTGATACTGCACCGAGAAGATCGGGAGGTCCTTGTGACGCAGACCTTCGACCGTGTTGTCGTTGAGGTTGATCTCGGTGACGAGGGCGCCGCCTTTTTCGAGGGACTTCGGGTCGGTGGCGAAACCGTGGTTTTGCGCGGTGATGGAAACCTTGCCGGTTTCGAGATTCTTCACCGGCTGGTTGCCGCCGCGATGGCCGAACTTGAGCTTGAACGTCTCGCCGCCGAGGGCGTGCGTGAGCATTTGGTGGCCAAGGCAGATGCCGAAGATCGGGAAATCTTTAACAAGGCCGGTGACGGTCTTGTGGATGTAATCAAGCGCGGCGGGATCGCCAGGACCGTTGGAGAGAAACACGCCGTCGGGAGCGTGCTCTTTGATTTGCGCGGCGGTCGCGGTGGCAGGGAAAACCTGCACGTCGAAGCCGTGATTGATCAGCTTGCGGAAGATGGTGTGCTTCGCGCCAAAGTCGAAGGCGGCCACGCGGAAACGCTTCGTCGGGGTGTTGGGCAAACCAAAGGTCGTGCCGGCGGGGACGTAAACGGTGTTGTGGTTGGCCGCGTCATCGCCGCGCCAGATGTAGGGCTCCTTGCAGGTCGTGTCTTTGACGTAGTCGCTGCCGGCCATGTCGTGCCAGCCCTTGGCTTTGGCGACGGCTTCGGCATCGGTGAGCGGCAGGGTGGAGAGACAGCACTTCATGGCGCCGTCGACGCGCAGCTTCTTGGTGAGAGCGCGGGTGTCGATTTCGCTGATGCCGGGGATGCCGTATTTGAGAAGGTAGTCGTGGAGCGACGACTGGCTGCGCCAGTTGCTCACGATCGGGGAGAGCTCGCGGACGACGAGGCCGCTGGCCTTCGGCGTGGTGGCTTCGGTGTCCTCATCGTTGACGCCGTAGTTGCCGATCATCGGCGCGGTCATCGTGACGATCTGTCCGAAATAGGACGGATCGGTGATGATCTCTTGGTAACCGGTCATCGACGTGTTGAACACACATTCACCCGCGATCGTGGCATCGGCGCCAAAGGCGCGGCCGCGAAACACGGAACCATCTTCGAGAGCGAGGACTGCGGGTTTAAACGTGGACATTAAAGCCCAACGAAAAGCCCTCCCCCCATGCCTGCCAAGGGTTTTGTGGCCCAACCTTGTAAAACCTGTGTGCCGCATGGGGAGTTTCCCGTAATTTGCACCACCGTTTGACAGCGCAGCGGCTTGAACTTACCTCGGTTACAAAACTCGCTCATGCCTTACACCGAAGATCGTTCCACCTGGTTTGAAGGCCAGGGCCTCTGGCAGCACGTTCCTGAAAGTGATTGGAAAGACTGGACGTGGCAGCTCAAGAACCGGATTACGAAGCTGGAAGACCTCGAGCGCTACATGACGCTGACACCCGACGAGCGGGCGGGTGTGCTGTTCGCGGGCCACAAGCTGGCGATGGCGATCACGCCGTATTTCTTTAACCTGATCGATCGCAACGATCCCAACTGTCCGATCCGGCTTCAAATGATCCCCCGTGCGGGCGAAGCTCAGCTTCACGCGGAGGAAATGCTGGATTCCTTGGGTGAAGACGAACACTCGCCGGTGCCAGGCTTGGTGCACCGTTATCCGGATCGCGTGCTGTTTTTGGTCACCGACCGTTGCGCATCGTATTGCCGCTACTGCACACGCAGCCGCTTGGTTTCCAACGCACAGGACTACAACTTTCATCCCGAATACGAGCAGGGCCTGCGATACATTGAGTCGCATCCTGAGATTCGCGACGTGCTGCTCTCGGGCGGCGATCCGTTGCTGTTGTCCGATCGTAAGCTCGACCACTTGCTGGGTCGTTTGCGGGCGATTCCGCATCTGGAGTTCATCCGCATCGGTTCACGCATTCCGACTTTCCTCCCGCAGCGCATCACGCCGGAGCTGTGCGAGATCCTCAAGAAGCATGGGCCGATCTGGATGAGTATCCACGTCAACCATCCGAAAGAAGCCACCGCTGAGCTGAAAGACGCGTGTGAACGCCTGTCGTTTGCCGGCGTGCCGCTGGGTAACCAGAGCGTTCTCCTGAGAGGCGTAAACGACGACGCCGATGTGATGAAGGCGCTTGTGCATCGCCTGCTACGGATGCGCGTGCGGCCTTATTACCTTTACCAGATGGACCTCATCACGGGCGGTGCGCACTTCAAAGTCGATGTGCGCAAGGGCCTTGAGATCATCCAGGCGCTGCGTGGCCACACCACCGGTTATGCCGTTCCTCAATACGTGATCGATGCACCCGGTGGTGGCGGCAAGGTGCCGATCAATCCGCACTACGTCGAAAAAATCACCGATGACGAAGTGGTCTTCAAAAATTACGAGGGCCTCACGTTCCGCTATCCGCTCAAGGCGACCCCGATCGCCGAGGGCGAAACCCTTCCCGCCGAGAAGCCGGTGAAACTCCATGAGGAGCTTCATGGGTAAGGTTACACGCTTCTCGTCGACGGATCGTCAGAACAGGTTTTGCGGGTCCTGCGCGTAGCAGCCCGTTTATCGCCGGGCCTGTTTCGTTTGGAATGATTTTTCGCGCACAGGATTCGGTGCGCTTAGCGGGATTGGTTTAACAGAAACGAGTCATGCTCACCGCGCTTGGCGGACATCTCGGCTGACTGACGGGATCGAATTATTCGGAGTTCTTGAATTTTTCGCTGAGAACCGCCCAAAAATGCGGGAAAATCTTTCTGAAGCGTCTCGTTCTTTGGCTCTGTTAAGTTTTTCTAGTTTCGCTAACTATTGGTTTTTAGTCGTTTAAATGATCGGCGATAATTTTCTAAAATCTTCCGATTATTTTTGAGC
>JBEVND010000282.1:0-5008 GCA_040508285.1 Rariglobus sp.
GAAAGCGCGGCGCCGACGATGCCCGCTTCGTTCAAGAATGCGGCCGGCATGATGGGCGTGCGCAGTTTCAAATACTTAAACCACTTGTCGTGATCGGCGCTGATACCGCCGCCCACGATGATGAGCTCGGGCCAGAGAACGTCCTCAAGTTGATTGAGATAGTCGCTCACCTTGTGGGCCCACTTTTTGTAGGTGAGCTTTTTACGATCCTTGGCCGCACCCGAGACGAAGTGCTCGGCCGATTTACCATCGATCTTGAGATGGCCGAATTCGCTATTTGGATACAGCTTGCCGTCGACAAACAGCGCGCTGCCGACGCCGGTGCCGAAGGTCAGCAACAGCACGGTGCCCTTACGGCCTTTACCGGCGCCAAACGTCGCCTCGGCGGCGCCCGCGGCATCCGCGTCATTGACGAGACTCACCGGCATGCCGGCGACTTTGCTGAACAATTTGCCCGCATCGAGATTGATGAAGTCCTTGTGCAGATTTGCCGAGGTGCGAATCACACTGCCGTGCACCACGCCGGGGAAGCCAATGCCGATCGGGCCCTTCCAATTGAAATGGGCGGCGAGTTCCTTGATCGCCTTGGCCATATCCTTCGGCGCAAGCGCGTCAGGCGTGGCAATGCGATGGCGCTCCGCGAGCAGTTTGCCGGTTTTGGTGTTTACGGGTGCGCCCTTGAGCGCCGAGCCGCCAATATCGATTCCGAGAACATTCATGGATGAGAAAAGTTTGGTTGGTTAAGCCGCGTTAACACGGGGCTGATGCAGCAATTGAAGATCAGTTTTTGCAGCCGCAGCTGCCACTGCCACACTCGCCTTCGCCTTGATGGGCGTGGCCGTGCTTGAGCTCCTCGGCATTAGCTTCACGCACCGCGACGACTTCGACTTCGAACGTCAGATCAACGCCCGCTAGCGGGTGATTCGCATCGAGGAGCACCTCATCGCCGTCGACCGACACCACGCGCACGATCGGCGCGAACTGATCTTCGCCGGCGCGGAATTGGTCGCCCGGCTGAAGTTCGCCTTCGATGGGCAAAAGCGCCTTCAGCACGCGCTGCACCTGTGTTTCATCGTGCATGCCATAAGCCTTCGCGGCCGGCACCTGCACCCGCTGCTTCGTTCCCGCCGGCACGCCGTGCAACGCCTCATCCAAGCCGTCGATGATCTGTCCCGCGCCTTCGAGATAACTCACCGGCGGGCCGCCTGCGGAGGTGTCCAGCAAGCGTCCGTCAGAATCGTGCAGGGTGTAGTGAAAGGTGACAACGTTCCGGCTCATGCGTGTAGCCGTCCAGTCACCAGTCCGCCCCGCCCGCTGGCAAGGGAGAAAACATCACGCCTCCTGCCGCAATACCTCCAGCGGTGGCTGCCGCGTGATGCCGCGCCCGGAGATCAAACCGGTTGCAATCGTCAACACCGTCACCACGCCGACCGCCCCCGCCAATGGCCAGAGCGGCAGGATGATGGGTGCCTTGAAAACCCACACGGCCAGCGCCGCATTCGCACCGTAGGCGAGCGCTCCGCCGATCAACGCACCGAGCACGCCGAGCACCGCGTATTCGATCAACTGAATCTGCATGAGCTGCCGGCTCGAGGCGCCGAGCGTCCGCAACAGCACCGTTTCGCGAATGCGTTGGAAGCGCCCCGTCATCACCGCGCCGGCGAGCACGACCACGCCGGTCGCCACCGTGAAGAGCGACATGAACTGCACCACAAATTGCACCTTCGAAAAAATCCCATCGAGCGTCTGCAACACCAATGCGAGATCCAGCGCCGACACATTCGGGAACGCCGCGACCACGGCCTGCTGAATGCGCGCTGACTCCGCCGGACCCGCCGCTTTTGCCGCGAGCACGTAAAACTTCGGCGCCGCCTCCAGCACGCCTTCGGGAAACACCACGAAGAAGTTCGGCGACATCCGCCGCCATTCCACGCGGCGCAGGCTGGTCACTCGCGCGGCCACCGCCACGCCTTGCACGTCGAACTCCAACTCGTCGCCAAGGGCCAGCTCCATGTCCTTGGCCAGGCCTTCCTCGAGCGAAATCGGGATCACGGTATCCGTCTCGGTCGCGCGCCCGACGAATTTCCCTGCCGTCACGACTTCGGTATCGTTGAGCACCGCGCGATAGGTTGAGCGATATTCACGTCGCAGCGTCCACGAAGGGATTTCCACGGCGCTGTCCTTCAACAACTCTTCCACGCTCCGCCCTTTGAGGCTCTTCAAGCGCATGGTCACGATCGGCGCGCTCGCTTGTGGAGGTGCCCCTTCTTTTTTGAGCAACGTTTCCAGCGGCGCGAACTGGTCGTCCTGCACGTCGAAGAACAACAGATTTGGGCGCGTCCCATCCTCCGTGTTGCGGATCTGGCTGAGCAAGGTCTCGCGCGCCAACGACAACGTGAGCAGCAAAAACGTCCCCAATCCCAGCGACAGCAACAGCAACACCGTGCGATTGTTCGGCCGGTGCAGGTTCGCCACGCCCTGCCGCCACACATACGGCAGCCGCTTGGGCAAAAACCGCCGCGCCGCCCACGCCACCCCTCGCGCCGCTGCCGCCAGCACGCCGAAACTCACCAGCAACGCCCCGGTAAACCCGACGCCCCACGTCCAACGTTGCGTCTGCCAAACCGCGAAGGCCGTCACCGCCGCCACGATCGTGCCATACACCACCCACCGCCACGGATCACCACCGCCGCGCTCCGCAAATGCCGAGCGGATCGCCACCAGCGGCGACACCCGCCGCACCGCTAGCAAGGGGAACAACGTGAACAGCCCGCCCACCCACACGCCCGCCACCAACCCCCGCCCCACGGCCGTCCACGACACAAAAAACTCCACCTCAAACGGCAGCATGCCCTTCACCAACGGAGGCAACGCAAGTTGCACCGCCACGCCGACCGCCGCGCCCGCCAGCGCACCGAGCAGGCCCAGCACCAAACCTTGCACCAGATACACCGCAAAGCTCTGCCAAGCGCTCGCACCGAGGCACCGCAGCACCGCCACCGTGGTGATCTTCTGGCGCACGTATACATGGATCGCGCTCGCCACGCCGATCGCTCCGAGCACCAGCGCCACAAAGCCCACGAGGCTCAGAAATCCCTGCACATTCTGCAGCGCTTGCCCGAGCTCCCGCCGACGCTCCTCGACCGTGTCCGTGCTCAACCGCAATTCGCGCAACCGCTCGCGATTCGTTGCCACAAATCGCTCCACATCGAACGACGAATCAAATTTGAAATACGCCGCATGCCGCGCCAGCGATCCGCGACCCAACAGCCCGGAGCCGTCCAGCGCGTTCAGCGCCACCACCACGCGCGGGGACAACGTCGCCACCGCCGCCGAATCGCCGGGAAACTGGTTCAGCGCCCCCGCGATCGAGAATACTTTTTCGCCCATCTTCAGCGGATCGCCCGTCTTCAACCCAAACTGGCGCATGATGGTTTCCTCGACCAACACCTCGCCCGCTCCGAGCCGCGCAAACGCGCCCGCCGGCTCCGTCTTTACGTCGCCATAATACGGATACGCACCTTCGATCGCCCGCACCGTGATGAGCCGCGTGCGGTTCTCCGCCGACGGAAACACCACCATCGACGAAAACGTGACCTCCCGCGAACGCTCCACCCCGCCGATGGAGTTGATAAACGCCTCCGCCTCGGGCGAAGGCGTCGCCCGCGCCTTTATCGCGAGGTCGGCGCCGAGCAGGCCCTTCGACTGATCGTCGATCGCCCGCTGCAAGTTCGCGCTAAACGATCCGATCGCCACCAGCGCCGCGACGCCAAGGACGATCGAAAGCGACACAAGCACGAGCCGCCGCCGCGACTTGCGCGAATCGCGCCAGGCCATTTTGAGGATGAAATTCATGATAAGTTGCCCACGAAACACACGAAAAGACACGAAATCAGAGCACGATCCGCTCCCACTGGAGCTTGGGATAGTGGCCAAAGTTAACCAACAACCCCAACCGGAGACCGGTTGCATTAAGATAATTCAACACCTGCGCACGATGCTCATCGGTGAGATCGGATACCGCTTTCAACTCCACCAACACATTCCCGAAACAAATCAGGTCCGCCTTATACGCCTGAATCAACGGCACTCCTTTGTAGGCCAGCGGGATGATCTTCTGCGCTTCGAAAGGAATATCCTGCATCCGCAACTCCAACTGCATGCACTCTTGAAAAACGGCCTCCAAAAACCCGCATCCCTTTTCCTTATAAACCTCAAAGCAGGCCCCGATAATCTTATACGACTCCTCCGCGTGTATGATCTCCGGCATGGGTATTCTTTTCGTGTTATTTCGTGTGTTTCGTGGGCAAAAAATCCGCCTTCCGTCACTCCACCACACGACCATCTCTCAATCGCAGCACGCGCCCGCATTTCTTCGCCAGCTCCAGATCGTGCGTCACCAATACCAGGGTCGTCCCCTGTTCGTGATTTAGGCCGAAGATAAGGTCGATCATCGCGTGCGACGTCGCACCATCGAGATTTCCCGTCGGCTCATCGCAAAACAAAATCTTCGGCGCATTGATGAACGCCCGCGCCAGCGCCACGCGCTGTTGTTCACCGCCCGACAACTGAATCGGATAATGCCCCGTTCGAGCCCCCAAGCCCACACGTTCGAGCAGCGCCTTTGCCTCGGCTTCGCGTCCGGTCACGCCGCGCAGTTCCAGCGGCACCAAAACGTTTTCGAGCGCGGTGAGCGTCGGGATGAGCTGGAAGTTTTGAAACACGAAGCCCACCTGCTCATTGCGCACCCGTGCGCGCGCGTCCTCGCTCAAACCGCCGATGGCCACTCCGCCCAGCGTGACCTCACCCCCACCCGGGCGATCCAGGCCTGCGCATAGACCGAGCAGTGTGGTCTTGCCGCTGCCCGACGGGCCGACGATCGCAAGGGACTCACCCGCGCCCAGCGCGAAGCTCACTTCGTGCAACACCGTGATCGGACCCGCCGCCGTCGGGTAGGTTTGGGTGAGCTTCTCGACTTTCAGGATGGTTTGAGCACTCATTTTTGGAA
>JBEVND010000369.1:0-4347 GCA_040508285.1 Rariglobus sp.
GGGCGTTGGCCATCGCGTGCGGGTGGATGGCGTCGCCGTGGAGGCGTTCGTAGGCACGCCAGCGCGGGTCGGTGGCGGAGAAAGATTTCGCGAGGTCGGCACGCGGAACCTCGATGTAGTAATCGGCGGATACACCGGCGCCGTGGATGATGTCGGCGAAATCTTCGGCGGTGAATGCGCCGACGGTGATTTGGCAGACGGCCCAGTCGGAGGAGACGACGGCGAGCGGACGGCGGATGATTTCGCGTTCTCCGGAGTTGGCGGATGCGGCGGGAGTGAAGGTCGCGAGGAACTGTCCGCAGTCGGCGGGTTGCCACGACCACGGAGTGTCGGCCGAGAGATCGGTGGCGACCACGGGCGAGAGCGTGCCGCCGTGGTTGCGCGAGACGGCGAGGTGACCGGCGACGTTGGCGGAGAGGCGCAGTGTTTCGCCGGATTTGATCAGGCCGCCGGGCGAGAGAGACAGCCGGGCGGAGGAGGGAGATTGCATGGTTGGGGCGTAAAAGGATCAGGGAGGCGCGAGGGCGATGAAGTCCCGGGTATTCGGAGTCATGATCAACGGTCCGGGCGGCGCGGGCCAAGGACTCGTGATATTACTTTTGTTTAAGTTTTAGTATGAGGTAGTCGGCGGGCGTCTTGAAGCGGGGCGCGGTGCTGGCCGCGTGCACGAACTCGTAATCGGTGCCGAGAGCATCGAGTTTTTCAGCGAGGAGCGCGCCGTGGTTGGCGGAATGCGTGGGATCTTTTTGATCAACGCCGCGCGTGGGCGGACCGTTGCGATAATACAAATACACGGGCGGATCGTCGCGCGTGAGCAGTGCGTAAGGGGAGTAAGTCGCGATCCAAGGCGCGACCGACGCGCGGTCTGCGAGGAAGGAGCGGAACTCGGCGGTTTTGTCGCTGCGATCCCAGACGTAGCCAAAGGCGTGGCCGCCGTAAGTGTTGTTGGGCGACCAATCGAGGAGTTGCGTCGGGTCGAGCGAGGTCTGGGCGTTGATCACCGCAGCGCACCACGGCTTGGTGGATTGCCGCGCCACGGGATCGCTCGCGTTCGGATCGGCCAAATCGTCGTGAAACGCCAGCCACAGCGCGGAGCAACCGCCGGCCGAGGCGCCCGACACCGCGATGCGAGCCGGATCGATGTTCCACCCGGTGGCGCGACCGCGGATAAACTGGAGGGCCCGCGCGGTGTCGCCGAGCGGCACGCTGACGGGAGCGACGGGGTAGTCGCCGCGCGGTTGAAGGGGCGCGGTGCCTTCGGCGCTTCCGCTGTCGATGATCGTCTGCGGGAGGTAGCGATAGTTGATCGAAACGAAGCTGATGCCGGCGCGCAAAAACACACCGGGTGCGCCACTCAGCTCGATCTTGGTCTTGTCGTTGTTCAGCCAGCCTCCGCCGTGGATATACATGACGCAGGGTGTGGGTTGCGAGCTGTCGGCGAGCCAGACGTCCATGGTTTGCCGGGCCTCAGGGCCGTAGGGGACGTTGGCGAGCTGGGGTTGGGGGAGGGGAGCGCCTTGGGTGGTCATTGCGGTCAAAAATCCTAGCATTAGTCCTGCGTGACGTAGCTGAAAGAAAGAGCGATAGGCGGCTTCGTTTTTTTGCATGGTCGCGTTTGATGTGGGAATAAAATCAGCTGGCCTGTGCGCACTTAGGAACGAGATCGCTCTGAGGGCGCGTGGCTGATGATGCAGGTTATTTGTGGCGGTGGGTGACGTGGTAAGACCGCGCTGAAACCGATTTCGGGGTTGACTAGGGTATTTTTAATTTGAACATATCTGTCAAATCTCTTTGATGCATTTAAGCCCATCAGGGAATGATGGTCGTTTTAACCCCGCTTGCTTACCCCATGAAAACATCCCTTCGCCTTTGTCGCGCCTCCGTGGCTGCTTTGATCGTCCTGTGCGCGCTTAACGCCCGCGCCTCTCTCGTATTTCAGGCTGATTTCAACAGTGAGAGTAACGTCGTCACCACCGGCGGCACCGGCGTGGTGATTAATGCTAACCCCGCTCAGTCCAACGTGGATGTCAGCTTTTCGTCCGCTACTCCGCTGGCGGCGGGCGCGGGAGGCTACCTTAGGCTTACCGACAATGGAGCGCGCAGCACGGGCAATCGTCCTGCAGGCGTCAGGTTTACGCCGACCGCTGCAGCCAATTCGTTTGATTCCTGGTATGCGAACACCAGCACTGCGACGCCCGGCTCCTTCGATACACTAAATGGCGGCTTTGATTTTCTGTTCCGCACCTCCAGCAGCGCCAATCTGCTTCAGAATACCTTTCGATTCTTCGACGTGGATGGAGGCACCTCCGGATATCGGTTGGCCCTCTCATCGAATGCGACTAATAATCTGGTATTCACATTGAATCAGGGCGGCTCTTCGTTTCTGAGCGCCGCCACGAACGCGGTAGACGGCAATTCCGTGAGTCTGGCTGCGAATACCACCTATCGCATCGCGGGCACCATCTCCACGGACGCTAACGGATTTGTCACCATGAAGCTCTTCTTGGCGGCTGGTGATGTGGCCATTGACACGAATTCTTCCACGCATCTTTTGGCCAGCAAGACGTCCACAGTCGTGTTGGATGCGACCAACAGTATTTCTAGCTCCTTCGGTTCTGCCGCGGGCTTTAATTTTGGTCTGATCGATAACCTAGATCCCGATCTCAAGACCTTGGATTTAGATTCCTTCCGCATCTATAATTCCCTGCCAGCCTCTTTCCCCAGCAGCATTCCCGAACCTAGCAGCGCCGCGTTGCTCCTGGGCGGCGTGATCGGCATGGGCGTCTGCGTCACCCGCCGTCGTCGCTAAACGCGAAAACACTCCACGCATCCCTCCGATGCAAACGCACCGTCGCCCCAACGGTCACTCTTGCGCAGGCTTCACGCTGACCGAGCTGCTCGTTGTCATCGCGATCATCGGCGTTCTTGCCGGCATTCTGATCCCGGTGGTCGGTCACGCTCGCGCCACCGGCAACACCACCCGGTGCGCCGCCAACATGCGGCAGATCGGCCTGCAGTTGATTGCTTACGCCAACGATAATCGCGGCGTGGCGATCCGTTCCTACGACGCGGACAATGATGTCACCTGGCAGAAAGCGCTTGCGATTCACGACGGCACCTATGCGCACCTGACCAAGCCGAAGCAGGTCGGCGAAGATACCGACTACGGCATCTGGCGCTGTCCTGAAAATACTGCACAGAGAAAGGTTGTCTCCGGAGGCGGCACGGAAGGGGAAGCGGAGTGCAGCTACGGCATTAACGGCTGGGCTGATTCGACGGAGGGAACGCGTTACACCGGTTCTCGTGTCGCCTCCTTCACCAATCCCAGTAAACTCTACATGCTCACCGAAGCGTGCTATTTTCGTTTGGAGCCGGAAAAGACCAACGGTCAGGACACGATACCGGCAGGCCTTTACACCAGTGGTCCCACCTTTCTCCGCTACGCGCACTCAGGCAAAATCAACATGGTCTATGCCGACGGCCATATGGAGCTGCTCAACGGCCCGCTTCTCGGGCGTGGCACCGGGACAGGCCCCGCTGGTAGCACGCCTGCGGTGCGCCTTTCCAACGGTGTCCACTGGTATGCCTACTAACCGCGCGCACTGCTCGCCTCATCACATCCGTCACTCCCTCTTTCATGCTTAGATCGCTCCTCATTCTCGCGCTTTCCTTCGGCCTCGTTTCTTACCTGAAAGCCGACGCGCGCACGCAGATCCCGACCCTTAACCACACGCCCGCCAGCGACTGGACCAACGTGAAAGAGCACGGCGTCATCGGTGACGGCGTGGCCGACGACACCGCCGCGCTTCAATCGCTGCTGAGCGACCTGCGCGAAGGCTCCATCCTGTATTTTCCGCCCGGCGTGTATCGCATCACCCGCGAGTTGCTCATCCAGAAATCCCTGGAAAACGATCCGAAGGAAAAGCGCCTGATCGGCATCGGCTTCTACGGCCACGGCGCGCAAACCGTGCTCAAATACGACGGCGAACCCGGCGCGATCATGCTGCGCATCCGCGGCATGTTGCACTACCGCATGGACGGTTTCGTGTTCGACGGTTCGGGCAAGGCACGCGTCGGCATGTATCACGACAACAAGCTGCCCGACACGATGCACTTCGAGACGCACCTGTATCATAGTTTCATTACAATGCGCGGCTTCACCCAATACGGCATTCTCTTCGGCTACCTCGACGGAAATCCCGCCGGCGCCAGCGCCGAGACCGTGTTCCAGCACATGATCTTCGAGGACTGCGGCACGGGTATCACGTTCAATAATTTCAACGACTACAACTTCACCTTCGACGGTTGCATTTTCCGCGACAACGCCCGCATGGCCGTCGAGTGCGT
>JBEVND010000381.1:0-5102 GCA_040508285.1 Rariglobus sp.
CAGCCTTGGCACGGCCCGCCGTGTCGGGGGCGACGGCGTAGGCCGCGTCGAACTCGACGAAGAGATCAGCGGTGGTTTTTGCGGGTAGTTTTGGCGGCGAGGTTTCACTCAGGGTGGCTGCCACCCCGGCGGCCGTTGCGGAAGCGGGTGCGGAGGGCGTGGAGTTAAGCACGACGAGCTTACCGCCGATCTGCAGGCGGGAGAGCAGGCCGAGTTGATCGCTGTCGGCCGAGCCCGGCGTCCACGTCCAGAAGGCGTTGAGCTTTTTTCCAGAAGGGAGGGCGAACCACCACGAGGTTTGGCCGGACTGGGCCATCGCGTTGCCGCCGGTCATGCGAATCCAATACGCGGAGGGGAGGGCGCCTTGGTCTTCGATGGAGGCGTTTTCCTCGCTTTCGGAGAATGACTGGAACGCACCGGCGGCGGCTTGCTCCAGCGAGAGGGCTGGAGCGGCGGGCACCTCGGTGATCGTGACGGCGTGCGTGTTTTTGTGTGCCCATTGCCAGGTGCGTCCCGTGGCGTCGTCACCGCTGCTTTCGCCGAGGGACCAATCGGCTCCGCCATCGAGTTTCCAGCCCGAGCCTTCGATGGTGGCGGCGTGCGCGGCGACGAAGAACCATAGGGACAATGCCCAGATCGGGCGGAGGCTGAGGTGCATGAGGTCGCGACGCGTCGGTGGGACCGGACCGGAATTCATAATGGCAACCGTCTTGCCGGTGTTTGTGGGGGAGAACGAGATTTTAAGGAGGGAAGCGCGTGGTTCTTCATTCAACGCGAAGAACAGCTGCCACGGGGCACGATTTCTGCGTGTAGTTTGCCCATGGAAAACTCCGATGACGCCGTGATCGTGCCTTCAGCGGACACCGGTCGTGATCCGTGGGTGGGCTTGAGGAAGTTCACGGCGGCGCGCATTGCACTCGGGCGCACGGGCGGCAGCCAGCGGATGGAAACCGTGCTGGATTTTCGTCTCTCGCATGCGCGGGCACGCGATGCGGTCATGGCGCCGTTCGATGCGGAGGGCCTGGCGGATCGATTGAGGAAAGCGGGTTTTGGCACGCACGGTATTGGCACGGCGGTTACGGACAAAAAAACCTATCTCGTCCGTCCTGATCTCGGGCGTAAACTGGCGGAGACGGCGCGGGGAGAATTGGCCAAATCGGCCGAGGAGTGGGGGGCGCGCGATCTCGTGATCATCGTGTCGGACGGACTCGCCGCACAGGCGGCGGAACGGCATGCGGTCGAGACGATCACGTTGCTGGCCGAGTTGCTCACGGCGGAAGGGTGGACGCTTTACCCGATCTTACTCGCGCCGTTTGGCCGTGTGAAGTTGCAGGACGAAGTCGGGGAACTGCTCGGCGCACGTCATGCACTCATGCTCCTCGGCGAACGTCCGGGGCTTGGCATGCCCGACAGCTTGGGCGCGTATCTCACGCATCACCCACGCACCACGTGCACGGATGCGGATAGAAACTGTGTATCCAACATCCGCCCCGAAGGCCTGCCGCCCGCCGCGGCGGCGCGGAAGCTTGCGCATCTGTTGATCGAGAGCGCGCGCCTCGGCGTGAGCGGCGTGGCGCTTAAAGACACTCAACTTTCAGCTGAGTTGGAAGCGCCGCGACCGGTGGCTGGAAAAACCCTCCGATCGATCGACAAACCCTGACGATCCTCGTGCGGTTCAGTTGGTCGTCTCAGCGCCGTAGCCACTCCGGTCGGCAGAGCAGGCATCGAACTCGACCTAAAGCCAACCCACGGAATGAACCCGGATCAGCGCTTTCAGTCACTTCCTCACGAAGGGAATGGTCGTGAGATTGCTCACTTTTCTAAACGTGCGAAGGAGGGTCTGGGCTTTTGACGATTGATTGATGGTCTCGTCGTGAAAACCGGTTTTCAGATAATCGCTCATGGGGCCGAATTGGGGGTCCACAACCAGCGTGATGTCGCGCAGAGCCATCGCCCACTCGGGGAATTCACGCTCCTCGATCTTCTGTTTCAGCAGGCGCAAATAGCCGTGATGCCGAGGATCGGCACGGATGCGTTCTTCGAGGATCTCGAGCGCCGTCTTTTCGCCCTCCAGGACTTGGAGAAAATTATCCTCGTGATAAAGCAGCAGGCCGGTGATTCCTGCGCGTTGGTTGTTGCGTTGGGATTGCTCCAGCAGCTTGCCGAGTTCCTCGGCATCGAACGGCTTCGTGGCCGCACTCGCGTAAATGATTTGATAAAGCTCCGACACATCGCGAGCTGACTGGCACCCGGCGTATCGGTTCCTTTACCTCACATTATCCGGGTGAAAATCTAAGTGATGCGCATTTCCAAAGACATGGCCGATATCGAGACACGTGCAAGGTGCAGCCAGGCAGGTCGCGCCCAAACGAATTGTTTCGGGGCGAGGCCCGTCGATGTAGTCGGGCGCGGATACGTTGCGTTCGGGCGTGGTTTCAAAACGTGAAAATTCCTTACGTCGTTCTAGATTTCGCGTCACGCAGCCGGTAGCTTTTCCTTACTTTGCCTTCCTTATCTCCAGTCGAAACCGTTTCGATCCCCGGCCTTCCGGCCGAATTGGTGGACATGCTGGTGCGCGAGACGGCCTTGGATCTGGCGCATCGTAAGCTGGACGATGCGCGCTCCGAGGTGATCGCGCAGAAATCGCGGTTGGAGGGGAAAGCCGGGTTGCTGAAGGGTTTTTCGGGAAAAGGAAGCCAGGAGCGCGACCTCAAGACGGTGCTCAACCACCGCGCGCATTACGACTCCCAGATCAAGAAGGCCGAAAGCCTCACGGCGCTGCTTAACCGCGAAACCGGACGCTGGCTCGAGTGCTGTCTCAAGACCGGCACGGCGGACTACGCGGTGGCGCTTTCGACGCATGACTTCCCGGCGGACTGGGTGCGGTTCAGCTACGACTTCGATCTGCTCGTGAAGTCGTTTCAGATGGGGCTGCAGGATCTCGCGGCGCAGTTTAAACGCGATAATCCGGGCGTGCCGCCCTCACAGCTGCGCAAGGATTCGATTCGGAAATTGCTGCCCGTTTCGCGGCAGATCGAAGTCGATATCGAGTTTTTTAACCGCATCCTCGCGCAACAGGCGCGACTGAAAAAATCCGGCAAGGCGACCCAGCATCCGGAATACAGCTGGTGCGAGACGACCGAGCAGCTCGCCGCGCAGCCATCGGACGCGGCGCTGGCCACGCTTCATGAGTTGCTCACGGCCTGCGCGGGTTTTCTCACGACGATCGGCCACTACATCAAACGCGAGCGGCTTCTGGCCGAGGAAAAGGCTGCCAAGACGCCGCAAGCCGCGCCGAGTTTTCTGAAAATCTGGTGGGAAAACGCGAAGCCCATCGCGGCCCAGGCGGTGAAGGAGGAGCAGCTCGAGGCGCTTCTCGCGGAGACCGAAACGCTGCTCATGGACGGCGAGTTCTCGGCGCGATTCACCCGCTACATGGTGCAGACCATGACGCCGAGCCAGCCGCAAGACGCACCGGAAAAGCCGGCCGCGCATGCCGCGACTCCCGCCGTCCAAAGCGACGCCGAGCTGCGTGCGCTAAAAGCCCGGCTCCAAGGAGAGCTGGAGGAGGTCGCGAAAATCAAAGCCGGCCTCGCGACGCGCGAGCGCACACTGCGTGAGAACGAGCAGGCCCTGCGCGACAACGAACACCGGTTTGCCGAGAAGTGTCAGCGCGAACAGGCGGCGCTCGACGAGGCCAGAGCCGCCCTGGCTGCGCTCGAAGAAGAGGTCGCCCACAAAGCGCGACAAGCCGCCGAGAAACAGGCGGAGGAATTGGCGCAACTCGAAGAGACCAAGGCCGAGCTGGCGGCGCGCAGTGTGTTTATCGACGAGAGCGAGCAACGCCTCTTGTTTAAGGGGCAGGAGCAGCTCGAACGTCTGGCCGAACTCGAGCAGAAGGAGGAGGAGCTCATGACCACCAAGAGCGAACTCAACACGATGCGCAAAGAGATGGGGCTTCCAATGATCCCGCTGCGGGCGAAACCCGTGGACGAATTCGAAGAGTAACGCGACGCGGGTCACGAGCGTGGTCCTCAACCGCTTCCTCGGCGTCAGCCGAATCGAACCGGGTCGAGCCGAGCGGGCGGGGCGCGAAACCGTCGTTATAGCCGTTGCCAATGGCGGGGACGCGCGTGGGTCTCGACTAAACGGCCGCCAAATCCGCCAAATCCGCCAAATCCTCCTGATTCACCGCTTCTGCCAGGCGTGCCAAGTCTGCCAAATCACGAGCCCCCGGCGACTCATCTTGGCCCCGCCCGCTAAGCGCGTGCACTGGCGGGGTGCACGCCGTTGAGGCCGGTGTCGGAGTTCAGTTACGATTTAAGGCGATTTACTTGGATACACGGGCGCCGGCCTCGCTGATATAGATGTTTTTGTGGCGCTTCTTTCCGAAGAAACCGTCCTGCACGAGGGCGACTTCGTATTTCAACTGGCCGGCTTTCACGACCTTCTTCGCGCCCAGCAACGTGGCGTTGGCGTGGTGGGTTTTGAGATACGAACTCACGGCGGCGGGGAGCGCGCTTAGCACGATGTCGATTTCCGAGTAAACCAAGGCGCCGGCGGGGGAAATCTTCAGCTCGTGCTCGAAGCCGTCGATTTTGAAGTCGGCCTCATAGACGTTTTCGTCCTTCTCAAAATCCCACTCGATGGCGGAGGCCTTGGGGAAGTGCTGCGCGACGTAGCCGGTGACCGGTGCGGGGACGTTGGCGGCAAGCACATCGCCGGCTTTGGCAACGAGGGGTGATACGACGAGCAGGAGGGCGAGTAGTTTGGTTTTCATGACGCGTGACGGTTAAGGCGATTTGTAAGAAAATGCCAGCAGGCAGGCAGTTTATGGCGTTTTTTTGAAACAAAGATTCGTCGTCCCGAAAGGCTCGGACGGATCGGTTGCAGCGCTTCCCGACCGGCCTGAGCGCGGTGCGTGTCCCGGGGTGACGGCGAAACGCTCAAGATGCGCGTAACCACGAGGCGGGGCGGGTGTCAGTCCGGAGCTTTGCCCAGCTCCTCTCCCTTTCGTGTTATGATGCCTTCTTTGCTTTTGCGTCGGATGATTTTGGCCGGCCTGCCGGTGTGGTTGGCATTGGGCGCCGCGCTTCACGCGA
>JBEVND010000396.1:0-3339 GCA_040508285.1 Rariglobus sp.
CGGCACGTGCGCACTGCGGACGATCACGGTGGTGCCGTCGAGGCGGGCTTGCGCGGGGTGGAAAACGCGATCCTCGCCCGCGATGAAAAACAGGCGCGGGGGTTGTGCGTCCGTCGTGGTGAGCTGGTTGCCCGCGTGCTGGAACCGGCAGCGGATCGTGTCGGCCTCGACGGTGAATTTATCGGCGAGCGGACCGCTAGGAATGACGTCGCGACCGTAGGTGAGCGCGAGGGCGCTTTGGGCGAGGCGGTCGCCGACGGGGATCTTGTTTTTCGGGTGGATGTCGCCGGCTTCGCCGAGATCGATGGTCACGGCGATGCCGGTGTGCGGCAGCGAGAGGGCGGCGTTTTGGGCTTCGCGGAAATGCGCCCAATTGCTGTCGGGCTGGTGGTCGCGGGCGGCTTGGAAGCCGGGCAGTTGCACGAGGTGAAAGGCAAAGTCGCGTTGTCCCCATTGGGCGCGCCAATCAAGGATGAGGTCGCGCATCATGCGGGTGTAGAGCTGCGCCTCGCCGGCGTTGCCCTCGCCCTGATACCAGATGGCTCCGCGCAACGCGTAGGGGACGAGCGGGAGCAGCATGTTGTCGAACAGCATGTGCGGCGAGTTGCGTTCACCGTGGCCCATCAGGTGGCTCTCGCGCACGAGGCCGAGGTCGTGTTCGCATTGGTAGCGCCACTCGCCGGCGAGCGGGAGGGCGTTGCCGGCGTTGGCATTGAGCTCGATGCACAGGTCCTGGGCGGCGCCGTTGATGCCGCCGTCAAAGATAAATGAATACACGCGCACCGCGATGAGGAGCGTGGTGCCGGTCACGGCGGACGCGGGGATCGTGTAGGCGCGCGGCTGATTCCAATACTGGTCTTCCTGGCCTTTGCCGGTGCGGCCGATCTCGATGCCGTTGACGTAAGAGATGTCCTGTTTGTCGGCTCCGCCGAAACGCAGCGTGAGCGCGCGTCCGACCCAAGCGGAGGGAATCTCGATGGAGCGGCGGAACCAATAAACGCCGGAGTGCTTGTGGCCGGCGGATTGCCATGTGCCGGGAACCGACATGACCGGCCACGAGGAGTCGTCGAAGGCGGGCTGGTGCCAGCCGCGGTCGAGGGCGGTGTTGCCGGGGTCTTTCGGCGTGCCGTTGACGCGTCCGTCAGGGCCGGTGGCGAGCATTTGTTTCCAATGCGACTCGGTCCACACCTGCGACTCGTAGCGTTCGAGCAAGGGCGTGGTCTCGGGGTTGAGCGCGAGGGCGGAACGACTCAGCCAACTCTGGATAATGCTGCCTCCCCACGACGAGGAAACGATGCCGATGGGCACGCCAAGTTCGCGGTGAAGACGACGGGCGAAACTAAAGGCAGCCGCGGAAAACGAGCCGGCGACGGTGGGCGTGGCGGATTGCCACTTGCCGGTGACGGTGCGCTGCGGACCGAGGTGGGCGCGCGTGGAGACGTTGAAAAAACGAATGTGCGGGAAGTCCGCCGTGGCGATGTCGTTGTCGGTGAGCGGACGGCTGGCGTTGAGCGACATCTCCATGTTGGACTGGCCGGAGGCCAGCCACACTTCGCCGACGAGGAGGTCTTTGATTTCAACGCGTTCGCCCGTTTGCACGATCTCTACGGCCAGCGTGTGCGAGCCGCCGGTGGACAAGGCGGGGAGCCGCACGATCCACTCGCCGTGCGTGCCGGCGAGGGCGGCGGCGGTGTTGCCCGCGAGGGAAACGCGCACGGTCGCGCCCGGGGTGGCCCAGCCCCACACGGGCAGCGGCTGGTCGCGCTGGAGCACGGCATGATCTTGGAAAAGCGAGGCGAGTTGGAGGCTCATGGAAATGGGTTTCGGCTTGGGGCCGGTCGGACAGTGGGGCGGTGGCCGCGAGGCGGCGGTTTAATCAGGGGAAGGCCGCAGCCAACCACGCGCCCGCGAGACTGACTAGTCTGCAAGTGGGTGATGGCCCAAATTTTCGTCAGGATGTTCGAACATCCGCCTGAGATTCGCCGCGGTTTCAGGATTTTAAGTTCAGCGGAAAGGCGGTTCGCGCACCGTTAAACGAGCGACGTATCCGCAGGCATTTGCGGGAGATCGCCCTCCATTCTATCCTATGAGTTTACGCCCCCATTCATTCGCTGCGACGCTGCCACGCTCCTCCGTGTTTCGAGGAACCGTCGATGGGCTCCCGCTGGATATCCTTACGCATCCGGCCGCCGATCACGTGTCGTTTGAATGCGCCGGCGATGTCGTGGTGAAGCTGTCGGTCACTGGCTTGTCAGGCAGGTCGGTGATCGTGCGTCCCTTGCGTCTCGGTATCCAAGCCACGGTGACGGGAGATCACGTTTCGTTTACCGTCCCCGGGCCGCAGAATCTTCAGGTGGAAATCAGTGGAAAGCCGCTCCTCTATGTTTACGCGTTGCCGCCCGCGCCGCCGACTCCGGTGGGGCCGAAGGTGCGTGTGTTCGAGGCGGGTAAGATTCACGATGTCGGTTTGCTCGTTCTCGGGCAGGGTGAGACATGCTGGATCGAGGCGGGCGCGGTCGTGCGCGGCAGTATTCGCGCCGAGCGGGTTTCGAATGTGCGTATCGGCGGCTACGGAATTCTGGATGGTGGCTACTGGCTGGAACGCGAGAATCGCCGCCGGAAGGCGCTGGTGCTCGATCACTGTCGGGATGCCAGTATCGAAACGATCCTCATGGTGAGCCCGTGTCACTGGATGGTGGTGCTGGGCGCCTGTGAAGACGTGGCGGTTACCGGTGTGCGGCAGATCGCCAACGACATGAGCTCCGACGGCATCGACATCGCGGGGTCGCGGCGCATCCGCGTGACGGGTTGTTGCCTGCACAATGGCGACGACAACATTGCGATCAAAGCGATCGGAAACACGTCGGGCGAAGACGAGCGCGTGCCGCTTGGTTTCCCGGACGAGCATTGGAAAGAAACGGTGGAAGACGTGGTCGTGTCCGGCTGTATTTTTTTCAACACACACGGCGGTTCGGCGATGGAGATCGGTTACGAGACGAGCACGGATCATATTCGTAACATTCGCTTCGAAGACATCGATGTCCTGGCGGTCCATGAGTTCGGGGCGGTTTTTGGGATTCACAACGGAGACCGTGCGATGGTCGAGAATGTCGTGTGGGATAACATCCGCGTGGAGCACCATTTCGACACGCTGATCGATTTCCGCGTGCTGCATTCGCGCTGGAACGTGGACGCGAAGCGCGGCGGCGTGCGCAACATCACACTGCGTAACATCAAGGCCGTGCAGAGCCCCTACAACGCCGGCTACACGGTGAGCATTATCAGCGGCTTCAACGCAGCGCATCCGGTGACAGACGTGACCTTCGAAAACTTCGAACT
>JBEVND010000479.1:0-3042 GCA_040508285.1 Rariglobus sp.
CGCTCCTGAAGTTTTCGGGGGCTCGGCACGCTGGTTAAATACCTGCCGCGCTCCAAAATATACGGCGCACAGTGCGACCATGATAACGCCCGCAGTCGCGGCGCGTCGAAGCTTTGAACCAGTTGCCAACATAAGGGGAAATGCAACCCAATGGATTCCCCTCCCCAAGCTCAAGCCTCACGAGCCGGATGCCCGTGAGGTTGTTTACCTACTTCCGCGATCAGACCGCGTTCATCTCACGCACCAACGCCGTGATTTGCTCCACGGCCTCGGCAACCGGGACCTTGATGACGTCTTTTTTCGAGCGCCACTTGAGCTCGATGATGCCGGCCGCGAGGCCTTTTCCGCCAATGGTGATGCGCAGCGGAATACCGATGAGATCGGCATCCTTGAACTTCACACCCGGGCGCTCTTCGCGGTCGTCGATGATGACATCGGCACCGGCTTTTTCGGCGGCGGCAGCAAGCGTTTTAGCAAGCTCGGCGGGCTCGGCGACCGACGGATCCAGCAGCGTGATGATGATCTGGAACGGCGCGACCGCCCACGGCCAGATGATGCCGTCGTTGTCATGGCTCTGCTCGATGACGGCCTGCAAGGTGCGGCTGATGCCGATGCCGTAGCAACCCATGACCATCGGGTGGTTTTGCTTCGCGTCGTCGGTGTAAACCGCGCCGAACTTCTCCGAATATTTGGTGCCGAGTTTGAAGATGTGGCCGACCTCGATGCCGCGTTTGACGGACAACGGTTGACCATTCTTCGGGTCGGGCTCGCCCGGACGCACGCGGCGGAAATCGCCGAACTTCGTGATCGCGAGATCGCGCGTCACGTTGACGTTGCGCACGTGGAAACCGTCCTTGTTGGCGCCGGTCGTGCCGTTGCCGATGAGACGAATGGCGTGGTCGGCAAAGATGCCGGCGAGCGCCGCTTGATCTTTGATCGAGCCTTTCACCGCACCGAGGCTGCCGGGTTTCGCACCGAGCACCGGTTCAATTTCTTCCGCGGTGGCCGCACGCGTGAGCGTGAAACCGAGGGAGCCGAGCTTGGCTTCTTCAAGTTCATCGTTGCCGCGCAGGATCACGAGGAACGGTTTGCCGTCGCCGATGTAGACGAGGGTCTTGAACTGTTGATCGGCTTTCACGCCATAGGGCGCGGCTTCGAGTGCCGCGATGGTCACGACGCCGGGCGTGGCGAATTCCTCGGTCGCACCGAGCGGAGCCGCGTCAACGAGGTCGGCCGGCACGAGGGCGCTGGTGGCCTTCTCGCGATTGGCCGCGTAACCGCTTTCTTCGTTGTAGATCACGTCATCGTCGCCGATTTCGGCGGGCACCATGAACTCGTGGGAGAAACTGCCGCCCATCACGCCCGTGTCGGCTTCGACGGCGATGGCGGTCACGCCGATGCGTTTAAAGAAACGTGCGTAGGCGTCCTTCATTGCGAAGTAGCTCTTCACGGCACCTTCGTCGTTCGCGTCGAACGAATACGCGTCCATCATCACGAACTCGCGGGCGCGCATGAGGCCGAAGCGCGGACGGATCTCGTTACGGAACTTGGTCGCGATCTGATAAAAATTCTTGGGGAGATCACGGTAGCTGGTGATCTCGTTTTTGATCAGCGGCGTGATGATTTCCTCGTGGGTCGGTCCGAGCACGAATTCCGGTTCACGCGAGCGGCCCTTGTTGGCGCCGGCGTTGTCGGCGCGGAACATGATCTCGCGGGCGGCGGCCCAGCGTGGGCCTTGCTCCCAGTTGTCCACGGGATGGAGGTGCGGCATCCACAACTCGATCGCGTCGGAAACCTCGAGTTCTTCGCGGCAGATTTTGGAGATCTTCTGCATGACGCGCAGACCGAGCGGCATGTAGGTGTAAAGACCACCACCGAGCTTGCGCACGAGGCCGGCGCGCATGAGCAGTTTATGGGAGGCGATCTCGGCGTCGGCTGGGCTGTCGCGGAGCGTGGAAATGTAGAACTTGGACCAAGTCTTCATGAAGCCCGCGAACGAAGCACCCCGCCCCGCGCGGAGCAAATGTTATTCACCGCTTCCAGCGAACGGCGTCCGCTCCCTCCTTGCCTTGAACCGTCCGGCGCATTCACTCCCGCGCATGCCCGATCCTCTCAACCGCAAGCCCTGGCCCATGAAGTGGGTGGCCGTCGCGATTCTCGCCTGCATCATTCCCTACACGTGGATCACCGTGAAATACCGGAAGCCGACGCCCGCCTATCAGCCCTACGAGGATTCCAAACAACGGGCCAACGTCATCCGCCTGCTCGAGGCTGGCTTCAATCGCATCACCGTCGACGCTGAACGTCCGGCCGACCCGCAAAACCTGATCAACAGCATGAGCACGCTGGCCGAGATCTCCGACGCGCCCGCCGGTCTCGCCGAGGGCCTGGACAAAACCCTCGTGGAAGTCCCGCAGCTTCCGCTCTCTTTCAGTTCGGTTTCCGCCCCACGCGAAACCGCCGGCCTGCTGCCCTACCCGATCGTTTTCACCTGCACCTTGGGCGACCAAAAACACCAACTCGGCGGCGCGCAGGTTTTCATCCGCGGCGAGACGCTGGTGATCGTCCCGCAATTCGAGCCGCTCGACGGCGACCTGACCGCCCGCTCCAAAGAAAGCCCCGTCGCGATCACGCTCCCCGGCGGCACGCTCAAACCCGGCCGCCACACGTTGGTCATCTGCGGCAGCGAGCGCTCGCGCCAGTGGACCGTCGAGGTCAAGTAACGCGCCTCCGCGGCGCGTTTTCAGATTTCACGTTTCACGTTTCCGGCCTGAGGTTTCACATCTCAGGTCTCAGGTTTCCAGGTTGAGATCTCTGCACGCATTCTCCGCCGATTTCCCAAAACCAGCGTTGCGCTAGCCGTTTGCGCTCTTCAGAACCTGCGACGTCCACGCATGCTGCCCGCCCCTGAAGCCCTCGCCCGCCAACAGATCGACGCTCAACTCGTCGCGGCCGGCTGGATCATTCAGGACTATAAAACCGTCGATTTCTCCGCTGGCCGTGGCATCGCCCTTCGCGAAGTCCCGCTCAAAACCGGCCCCT
>JBEVND010000482.1:0-4131 GCA_040508285.1 Rariglobus sp.
CGAGTTTCCAATCCATGGCGCGCAATCTGGATCGCTACGTGCGTCGCCAAGGCCGTCGGCTCGAGCAGGTCTCGCCCAAGCTCACCGCCGCCGGCATCGCGCGATTTATCGACGAAGGACGGCCGATTATCTGGGGCCTGCATTCGACGGAGGTGTTCAACGCGTTGTCGGACACCAACACCGAAGAGCGGCGCAAGGCCGACGCCGTTTCGTCGGGCAAGCGCTCGATTCCCCCGGCGCTGCTGGCGACCATCAAGCCCGAGGCGCGCACGGCACATGCGTGTTTGATTATTGGATACAACCGCGCCACCGACGAGATCGCCTTCACCGACTCATGGGGGCCACGTTTCGTCGAACGCTGGGTGCCGGCCGCCGTGGCGCAGCGCATCACGCTGGACGAGTATTGGGTGCTGGCTTGGTAAAAACCACGCTCGGTCCTCCGCCGAAGGCCCGTAGGCGCTGCACGCTCACACCGACGTCGATGCGCGCGTTTTAAACGGCGCCGAGGTCCCCTCGTCCACGGGCAAACCCGAATGGGTCGCGGTGGATTTCGGCGGCAGCGTTTCCCGGATCAGCGCCTTCATGCGAGACGTCGAGACGCGCAGCCCCAGCCTCCGTCGCAACCAACCGCGATTGGAGGGGTGTTCATTGAAGCGCTCGGCCTCCGTCGTGAAGTCGCGCAGCCGGCGCAAATGCTCCACCCCGTAGATCAAATCAAAGTCCGCCGTGAAGTGATCGCGGTTCAAAAGCGGCAGCAGCCATTTGACCGGAAGCGTCCTCGGATACAAAGCCCGCTGCAGCACCGCGCGGGCGTAGTCAGCGCGTGGAATGTTGTTCTTGGTGCAAAAACAATCCGCAAATGTGGAGCTACTCATGGGCGACTCGGGTGCGAGTAGAGGTGTAAAAATTAATTTACATCCGCGCCATCCTCCAGTGCGCACGCACTTTGCGTTAAAATTAAGCGGCTAATTCGAAGCGATTTAGCCTATAAGAAAGCGGCCCCCGCGTTGAGGCGGTGGAGGCCCCGCCACCGGTCAACCGCGCGCAACATTTACCCGTTTGGGGCGTCATACCCGTCTCATTTTGTCGTTTGCCAACTCGCTCGGTCACTCTACGGTCTTCCCTCTTCATGCTTTCCTTTCTCTTCAAGCGCTTTGCCGGTCGCCACTATCGCAAGTTTCTCGAAAAGGCCCGCCCAGTCGTCGCCCGCATCAACGAGTTCGAGCTGTCTTACCAAAAGCTCACCGATGAACAGCTTCGCGCGAAGACCGATGAATTCCGCGCCCGCCTGAAAACCGGCGAGACGCTCGAGCAGATTCTCCCCGAGGCTTTCGCCGTCGTGAAGAACGGCGCCCGTCGTCTCGTGGGCACCCGCGCTCTCGTCTGCGGCCATGAGCTCGAGTGGAACATGGTTCACTTCGATGTGCAGCTCATCGGTGGCTACGCGATCCACTCCGGCAAGATCGCCGAAATGGCCACGGGCGAAGGTAAAACCCTCGTATCCACGCTCCCCCTTTATCTCAACGCCCTCACCGGCCGCAACACCCAGCTCGTCACCGTCAACGACTACCTCGCCCGTCGTGACTCCGAATGGATGGGCCACCTCTTCGGCTTTCTCGGCCTCACCACCGGCTGTATCCAACAATCGATGCCGTCCGACCTCCGCCGCGAGATGTATGGCCGCGACATCACCTACGGCACCGCTTCGGAATTCGGTTTCGATTACCTCCGCGACAACGGCATGGCCACGCGCAAGGACGACCAGGTTCAACGCGATTACTGGTTCTGCATCGTGGACGAAATCGACTCCATCCTCGTCGACGAAGCCCGCACGCCGTTGATCATTTCCGGCCCGGCCCCCATCGAGCGCGAACAACCGTTCACCCGCCTCAAGCCCGGCATCGATGCACTCGTTAACGAGCAGATCCGCCTGGCCAATCGCATGGCCAACGACGCCAAGGCGATCCTCGAAAAGCCCGACGCCACTCCCGACGATCGCAAGACCGCCGCGCTCAAGCTTCTTCAGGTCAAGATCGGCCACCCCAAGAACAAGCAGCTCCTCCGCCTCATGGAGACGCCCGAATGGCGCAAGCTCCTCGACAAGACCGAGACCGAGATGAACAGCGATTTCCAGAAGACGGAACTCTACCGTCTCAAGGAAGAGCTCTTCTACTCGATCGACGAGAAGCAGCATCAGGCCGACCTCAGCGAAAAAGGCCGCACCCGCCTTCGCCCCGATAATCCTGACGCCTTCGTTTTGCCCGACCTCGCCACCGAGTTCAGCGAACTCGAACGCCGCACCGAGCTCACGCCCGAGCAGCGCGAAGAGATCAAAGCCAAGTCCCAGAACAACTACTCGGAAGTCTCCGAGGAGATTCACTCCATCTCGCAGCTCCTCCGCGCCTACTCGCTCTACGAGCGCGACGTGGAATACGTCGTTGCCGAGGGCAAGGTCATGATCGTCGACGAAAACACCGGCCGCGTCATGCCGGGTCGTCGCTGGTCCGACGGTCTCCACCAAGCCGTCGAGGCCAAGGAAAACGTGAACATCGAGCGCGAGACCCGCACCTACGCCACGATCACGATTCAGAACTACTTCCGTCTCTACGAAAAGCTCGCCGGTATGACGGGCACTGCCGAGACCGAGGCCATCGAGTTCAACGATATCTATCGTCTCTCCGTGCAGGTCATCCCGACCAACAAGCCCTGCATCCGCATCGATCGCAACGACTCCATCTTCAAGACCCGTCGCGACAAATTCAACGCGGTCGTCGCCGAGATCGAGCAAGCCAACAAGCGCGGCCAGCCCGTGCTCGTCGGCACCGTCTCGGTCGAGTCGTCCGAGGTGCTCTCCCGCTTGCTCAAGCGCGCCGGCGTGATCCACACCGTGCTCAACGCCAAGTATCACGAGCAGGAAGCCGAGATCGTCACCCGCGCCGGTCAACGCGGCGGCGTCACTATCGCCACGAACATGGCCGGCCGTGGCACCGACATCAAACTCGGCGAAGGCGTCCGTGAACTTGGCGGCCTCTACGTCATCGGCACCGAGCGTCACGAATCTCGCCGCATCGATCGCCAGCTGCGCGGCCGTTGCTCGCGTCAAGGCGACCCCGGTCTCACCAAGTTCTTCCTCTCACTCGAGGACAACCTCATGCGCCTCTTCCTTCAGGGCAACCTGGCCTCGCGCCTCATGGAAGGCTCGATGAAAGACGGCGAAGAGCTCGAGCATCCATGGCTCAACCGCTCCATCGAGAGCGCGCAGAAAAAAGTCGAGCAGCAGAACTTCTCCCAACGTAAGCGCCTCCTCCAATACGACGACGTGCTCAACCAGCAGCGCGAAGTCGTTTACGGCATCCGCAACGCCGCCATCCACGCCGATCGCCCGAAGGACATCATCATCGAGCAGATCGCCGAGGAAGTGGACAGCCGCCTCGAAGCCGCCGGCATCAACGGTCGCGCCAACGCCTCCCAATCCGCCCTCGACGGCTTCGTCGGCTGGGTCAACGCCACGTTCCCGATCGGCCTCAAGTCCGAGGAACTCACCGGTGACAGCGTCGAAGCGTTGACCAACATCGTCGTTGAACGCGTTCGCCAGGCCTACGCCGTCAAGGAGTCCGTCGAGATCCCCGAGGCGCTCGGCTCACTCGAACGCTACGTCATCATCAACGCGATCGACCACCACTGGCAGGAGCACCTCACCGAGATGGAAGAGCTTCGCAAGGCCATCGGTCTTCGCAGCTACGGCCAGACCGATCCGCTCGTCGCTTACAAGGGCGAGGCGTTCAAGTATTTCGAAGAGATGATGGGCGCCATCCGTCTCCAGATCTGCACCGGCCTGTTCCGCAACGCCTCCAACCTGGAAGTGTTCGAGAACATGCTCCAGCTCCTGAGCCGCAACGCCAAGGCCCAAGGTCCGGCCAACACGCCGGTCGCCGCGGTCACCGCCCCTCAAGTCACCACCACGATCACCACGAGCGGTGGTCCTGCTCCAGAAGCCGAAGCCCAAAAGGAAATCGTTCTCCCGCAGGTCACCATCCGCCGCGAAGCACCCAAGGTCGGTCGCAACGATCCCTGCCCTTGCGGCAGCGGTAAGAAATTCAAGAGCTGCCACGGTCAGTAAGCGCGCCTCTT
>JBEVND010000495.1:0-4440 GCA_040508285.1 Rariglobus sp.
GGGCCGTTGGTGAGGGTGAGTTCGCCGGGCCCAGTGAGTTTGGTGACGCGCAAATTCAAGCCGCCATTGGGATTGGATACGTTGCCGCCGTTGAGAATACGGGTGGTGCCGAGGCTGTTGAAGGTGCCGACGGTGAGAAGCTGCGTGAGCGTGCTGACGAACGGGTTGATGCTGCCGCCATAGGTCGTGAGCGTGGGGATGGTGTTCGTGGGCATGCCGGCGTTTCCGTAATACGCGGTGAGCGTGAGCGACAGACGCGCGGTCGGGCCGTCGAGGACGATGTTGTTTCCGTAGAAACTCTGGTCGGGCGGATAGTAGGCGTTTTTGGAACGAAGCTCGAAGCCGTTGGTGTGAAAACGATCGTCGGCCGTGCCGCGGTTGTAGCCGGTGAGTTGCACGCCGCCGACGGGCTGGCTCCACCAAGTCTCCACGGTGTTCCAGTGCTGGGCAGAGGTTTGGTTGACGCGCAAATACCAGTCGGACGGCGGCAGATCGGTGCGGTCGTGAATCATCACGGTCGCCGAGCTGTCGGGCCCGATCACGTAACCGCTACCGGGGGCGAGGGTGAGAACGACGCTTTGCTCGCCCTCGTAATTGGCGTTGGGGACAGGCGCGACATTCACGGTGGCGGACGGTGACGTGAGCGCGACAGGCCCGGTGGCGAGCGCGGTGTAGCGAGTGCCGCTGAGCGCGGTGCCAGTGACCGTGTAGTTAATGGAGAGCGGCTGCGTGCCGGTGGTGGAAATCGTGAAGGTTCCGGAGGCGGGGCCTGTTTCGTAGGCCTCGGGCGCGGTGGCTTTGATCGTCACCACGGGGAGCGTGCTTTCGGTGATCGAGACGGGGCCGGAGTTGGGCAGGGCGTCGTAGCGAATCGCGCCGCCGGTGACGGGGACGTTCACGGTTTGCGCGCCTTGAACGACAGCGGCGGCTTTCCACGCAGACGGCACCTGGGTGATTAACGTGAGTGGCAGATCGTAGAGCGCGTTGGTCGTGGTGGTGAGGTTCAACGTGACTAACGTGGCGGTGGCCGTGGTGACCGAGATGGTCGCGGCGTTTCGCTCGGCCTCGTATTTGTGGTAGGAAATCGGATCGGTGATCCACAGGTCGCCGCCATCGCGTCGCGTCTTCAGGCCGTCGAGGAAACGGCGATAGACGTCCTTGTCGAACGCCCAGAAATCCTGCCCGCCCATGTCGGGATCGCCTTCGGACGGGCGGCGCTGCAAACCATGAAAAATCGTGTAGCCCATCGCCTTCGTGGTGATGGCCGTGTCGGCGACGGCGAGGAGTTCGGGCAGAGTGTTGATACCAGTGAAGGGAGCCTTGGCCGCTATGAAGGCGGGGCGGCTGATCATGTTGTATTTATTCAACAAGTCCGTGAGGGGCTGGCCGTAGCTGAACCACGTGGTCACGCCGGGCTGACCGTAAGAGATCAGGTGAGGGGCGGAGTCGCCGGGGTAATAAATGTTGCGGATGACTTCCCAGCATTTGCGGAGCTCGTCTTCCATGCCCGCAAGCGTGGTGGTGTTGGAGTGCGACCACGTGTGGTTGCCGTAAACCATCCCCTGTTGCGGAATCACGTTGTTCCACTGATTGGCATTCGAGGTATATCCGCTGCCGCCGGGATTTACGTAGAACGTTCCGATCATGCCGCGCTTCACCATCTCCGGGATCGCCACTTGGAAATGGCTGGGGCAGCTGTCGTCGAACATCAGCAGGAAACACGCAGTCTTGTTGTCCTTCCAGCGGGCGACTTGGGAGTCGCCAGTGGCGGCTTGGATCGACGGGACAAAGCCTGCGGTTAGGGAAGCAGCCAGCAGGAAGGAGAGAGAACGTTTGGAGAACAGCATCACGGGGGAGTAGGGCGCAGCAGCGAAGCGCGATGCTCGGGATTGCGGGCGTGTAAACGAACGCCCGCCGCGAAAACACGTGATTTCTTTTAAAAATTCAGATGAAGCCACGCGGTTCATACCATCGGGCAAGGAAACTGCGGTTGCCTCGCTGCTCCAAAGTTTGGATACAGTCACCGGGCTGCACAGTCATCCGCGAGATGGATGGGGAGGACGCATGCCCTTGTTGCGATCGTCAGTGGGATGACGCCGAACGGACGTCTTTCCGGGGACCTCGGCGGACAGGTGAAGACCAGAGCTGCGGTGCGTGGAGGCGGTCACCGGGTTTGGGGAAGCATGAATTCTTGGGGGATTTTCCCTCCGTTTATGGCTTCTCATTTTGGCCGCGCCGTATTCCGTAAACCCACCATGGAGGTCATTTTTCTAGGCACCGGCACTTCCCAAGGCGTTCCCATGATAGCGTGCGATTGCGCGGTGTGCACCTCGACCGACCCGCGCGATACGCGTTTCCGCGCGTCGATCCATGTCGTGATGGATGGTCTGCACATTCAAGTGGATGCGTCGCCGGAGTTCCGCATTCAGTGCCTGCGTGAGAAGATTAACTGGATCGACCTCTTCGTCCTTACGCATGGTCACGCCGACCACATTTCCGGCATGGACGACCTGCGCCGCTACTGCGACCTGATCGGTGGAGTCGCACTTCCGGTTTACACCACGGATGAAGGTATGGGGCGCGTCCTTGCGATGTTTCCTTACGCCATCGCCGAACGGCCGATTTCAAAGGGTTACGCCGCGTTTAAGCTCATCGATATGCACCGCCGTCTGGAGCTTCCGCAGGGGATCATCGAGTCGACGCTCCTACCGCACGGCGGCGTGAACACGCTCGGGCTCACGTTCACGGAGAAAAGCAGCGGCAAAAAATTCACCTATTACACCGATTGTAAACGGGTGCCGCGTGAAGCGATGGAGCAGGCCAAAGGCTCCGATGTGGTCGTGCTTGATGGATTGCGGCCCGATCCGCATCCGTCACACATGAGCGTCTCAGAAGCGTTGGACGCAGCCCGAGAAATCGGTGCCCCTCTGACTTATCTCACACACATAACGCACCTCATGGGGCATGAAGAATGGTCGCATAAGCTACCGGCAGGAGTTGAGTTTGCTTACGACGGGTTGCGTTTGAAGCTCTAAGAGATCGCTCTGCTTTCGCCAGATTTCAGATTCTGCGAATATGTCTCAATTGGCGCTTGCATGGCGCTACTTGATTGTGAGTCTCAGGAGCATCAATGGTCATTTGGGATCACATTTTCTTTTTCCGCCGCAACGACGCCTGTCGTTGTGCGCGGTCGGAAAATGCCCGCGACGGCTTTACTTGGGCGGTCGCGTTGAGTCTGTTTTTGGCCTTCAGCCTTCAGGCGGCCGGCGCGTTCAACTTTCAGGCAACGTCGGTTGATCTGGACCGGGGCGTGGCGATGAGCGCTTCGGCGATCGCTGACAGCGCGAATCCCGGTGACGCGGTGGTAAGTGATTTGGCCCCTGTGATCACCGAGCGTAGTTTCCCCATGAAGGCGTGGCGCTCGTCCGGTGCCAATCGCAGTCCGGCCCGCATGGGGCATGGTGTCATCGCCACGATTACGGCGATTATTTGGGTGTGTAATCCCAGGGATCTTCGCCCGTCGGTGGTGTTGTTGCCGGCCAAGGCCATTTCAACGAACAGCGCCGCGGAGCAAATCCTTCGCGGAGCGGCCGGTATTCGTTGGGTGGTTACGTTTCCGGGAGCTCCTTGAGCTTCGGAGGTGGCTGAGCGCGGCTTGCGAGCCTTGGTCGGTCACCGTGTTTCCCGTGCGCGCAGATCCCTGAGGGGACTCGTGCGCCAAGCTCCCGCGTCGGCGCAGACCGCCCGGGATACTGCCGTCCTTTTCTTTTTCCGTTTCAATTTCCAGCTAATGAAAAACCCATCCAATCCTTCACTCCCAGCTAGCGCCTGCGACAACGCTCCGCGCTCCGAAGTGTCCACCCGCGTGGGCATGGCGAAGTTCGCCGCCCTCGTGGTGGCGCAAGGTCTCACCGCCGGCGCGGTGATGGCCCAAGCTCCGGCCCCGGCTCCGGCGCCCGTTCCGCAATCGGATGATGCGGTGCATTTGCCCGAGGTCATCGTCGAAGACCAGGGCGCACCCGCGCTTTCCTCGCCCAAGTTCACTGCTCCGCTCCTCGACACGCCGCAGACCATCTCGGTCATCCCGCAGTCGGTTTTCAACCAACAGGGCGCGACCAACCTCACCGAAGTTCTCCGCAACACTCCCGGTATTTCCTTCAACGCCGGCGAAAACGGTTTCTCCACGGGCGCAGGCAATTTTTCGATGCGTGGTTTCGATGCGTCCGACAGCATCTTGATCGACGGCTCCCGTGATCAGGGTAACTACCTGCGCGACACGTTTAACGTTGAGCAAGTCGAAGTCGCCAAGGGACCGGCCGCCGATAACGGACGTGGTTCCGCCGGCGGCTACGTCAACCTTGTGACCAAGACCCCGCAGGCCAAGTCGTTCATCGGAGGCACCGCCAGCTACGGCTTTGACGACGAAGGTGGCGACGCCCG